>CALRYR010000246.1:0-6489 GCA_943372425.1 Variovorax sp. YR752
CGTGCCTTCCTGTGCCGCCGCTTCACGCCGGCCGTCGAGTCCGCGCTTCAGGAACGCTTCGCACTGCAGGTGAACGACGACGACGCGATCCTGCCGTCTGCCGAGATCGCGCGCCGCGCGCAGGGGTGCGCGCTGCTGTTCGTCAGCGCCACTGAAGCCGTCGACGCAGCCACCATCGCGCAACTCGCACCCACGCTGCGCGTGATCGCGACCCTGTCGGTGGGCTACGACCACATCGACCTGGCGGCGGCGCGCGCGGCCGGCGTGCAGGTGCTGCACACGCCCGACGTGCTGAGCGACGCCTGCGCCGAGATCGCGATGATGCTGCTCCTCAACGCCTGCCGCCGCGGCTTCGAGGCCGACCGTCTGGTGCGCAGCGGCGCATGGGCCGGCTGGGCGCCGACGCAGTTGCTGGGCATGGGGCTGGTCGGCCGCCGGCTCGGCATCTTCGGCATGGGCCGCATCGGCCGCGCCATCGCCGTGCGCGCCCGCGCCTTCGGCCTGGTCATCCACTATCACAACCGGTCGCGGCTCGACGCCGCGCTGGAAGAGGGCGCGACGTACCACGACACGCTCGACGGGCTGCTCGCGGCCAGCGACATCCTGATGATCGCAGCGCCCGGTGCGCCGTCGCTGCGCGCCACCTTCAACGCCGAGCGGCTGGCGATGCTGCCCGCGGGCGCGGTGGTGGTGAACATCTCGCGCGGCGACCTGGTCGACGACGAGGCGCTGATCGCCGCGCTCAAGAGCGGGCATGTGCGCGCGGCCGGGCTCGACGTCTTCGCCCACGAACCCCGTGTCCATCCGGGCTATTGCACGCTGGACAACGTCTTCCTGTCGCCCCACATCGGCAGCGCCACGCACGAGACGCGCGATGCGATGGGCTGGCTGCTCATCCATGGCGTCGAGGCCCTGGCCCGCGGCGAGACGCCCGACAACCTGCTTTCCTGATTTCCAATCGACTGCCAACGACCTCTTCTATGAAGCTCCAACATCCCGATCTGTTCCGCCAGCAATGCCACATCGACGGCCGCTGGGTCGATGCGTCCGACGGCGCGACCATCGCCGTCACCAACCCCGCCGACGACAGCACCCTCGGCACCGTGCCGCGCCTGACCGCGGGCGACGTGCGCAGCGCCATCGACGCAGCGAACAAGGCGCTGCCGGGCTGGCGCGACACCAGCGCCAAGGAGCGCTCGCGCCTGATGCGCCGCTGGTACGACCTCTGCATGGCGCACCAGGACGACCTGGGCATGCTGCTCACGCTCGAGCAAGGCAAGCCGCTGGCCGAGGCCAAGGGCGAGATCGCCTACGGGTCGAGCTTCATCGAATGGTTCGCCGAAGAGGCCAAGCGCGTCTATGGCGACGTGATCCCGGCCGCGACGATGGACCGCCGCATCGTGGTGCTGAAGCAGCCGGTCGGCGTGGTCGCGGCGATCACGCCGTGGAACTTCCCGAACGCGATGATCACGCGCAAGGCGGGTGCCGCGCTGGCGGCCGGCTGCACCATCGTCATCAAGCCGGCGTCGGCCACGCCGTATTCCGCGCTGGCCCTGGCACAACTCGCGGCCGAGGCCGGCATTCCCGCCGGCGTGCTCAACGTGGTGACCGGTTCGGCATCGACCGTCGGCGGCGAGCTCACCGGCAGCCCGATCGTGCGCAAGCTCTCGTTCACCGGCTCCACCGAGGTCGGCAAGAAACTGATGGAGCAGTGCGCGGGCACGGTGAAGAAGGTGTCGATGGAGCTCGGGGGCAACGCACCCTTCATCGTGTTCGACGACGCCGACCTCGATGCCGCCGTGGCCGGCGTGATGGCCTCGAAGTTCCGCAACGCGGGCCAGACCTGCGTGTGCGCCAACCGCATCTTCGTGCAGGCCGGCATCTACGACCGCTTCACCGAGAAGCTCAAGACGACGGTCGAGGCGCAGGTGGTCGGCAACGGCCTGGAGGCAGGGGTCAACCTGGGCCCACTGATCGACGATGCGGCCGTGGCCAAGGTGCGCGAGCACATCGCGGACGCCGTGTCGCTGGGCGCGCACGTCGTGACCGGCGGCAAGACGCACGCGCTGGGCGGCCGCTTCTTCGCACCGACGATCCTGGCGGACGTCTCGCCGAAGTCGAAGCTGATGCAGGAAGAAACCTTCGGGCCGGTGGCGCCGCTGATCCGCTTCGACACCGACGAGCAGGCGGTGGCGATGGCCAACGACACGCCCTTCGGCCTGGCGGCGTATTTCTACACGCAGGACTACGCGCGCGCCTGGCGCGTGGCGGAGGCGCTGGAGGTTGGTATCGTCGGGCTCAACGAAGGGCTGATCTCGACCGAGCTCGCACCCTTCGGCGGTATCAAGGAATCGGGTGTCGGGCGCGAAGGCTCCAAGTACGGCATCGACGACTACCTCGAGATCAAGTACGTCTGCGCCGGCGGCCTCGGCCGTCCGATGCGGGCATAGACACCACAGTTTCAGAGCAGGAGCTACGACATGGAAAACATCGGACTGGTCGGCGTCGGCCTCATGGGCCACGGCATCGCAAGCAACATCGTCAAGCACGGCCACCCGCTGTCGGTCCTCGAGCACCCGGGCAACCAGCCGCTCGACGCGCTGAATGCGGCGGGTGTGAAGACCTTCGCCACCGCGAGCGAACTCGCAGCGGCGGTCGACGTGGTGATCCTCTGCGTCACCGGCACGCCGCAGGTCGAGGCGGTGCTGCTCGGCGACACCGGCGTGCTCAAGGGCATGCGGGCCGGCACGGTCGTCATCGACTGCTCGACCGCGCTGCCCGATTCGACCGAGCGCCTCGCCAAGATCGTCGCCGAGGCCGGCGGCCGCTTCATGGACGCCGCGATGACGCGCACGCCCAAGGAGGCCGCTGAAGGCCGCCTCAACCTGCTGGTGGGTGGTGACGCCGAACTGTTCCGCGACTGCCGGCCGCTCCTGGCCTGCTTCGCCGAGAACATCACGCATGCCGGCCCGGTGGGCGCCGGGCATCGCATGAAGCTGCTGCACAACTACGTGTCGCTCGGCTCCGTCGCACTGATCGCCGAGGCCGCCGCCTGCGCCGAGCGCGCCGGCGTCGACCCGGAGGTCTTCATCGATGTGCTGGTCAAGGGCGGCGGTGGCGGTACCGCGCTGGAGCGACTGCGGCCCTTCCTGTTGAACAAGGACCCGAGCGGCCTGCGCTTCGCGATGTCGAACGCGCAGAAGGACCTGGGCTACTACACGGCCATGGCCGAGGCCAGTCACTCGGCCCGCAGCATCGCCGAAGGCGTGCGCCGGACCTTCGACGGTGCGGTGGAGGCCGGCAATGGCGAGGCGCTGCTGCCGGAACTGGTGGCGGTGCTGGCGAAGCGTGGCGACGGCGCCTGAGCGTCTTGCCGCTGCATGAAGAAAGGCGCCCGAGGGCGCCTTTCCTTTTTGTCGACGGGATCTGGGTCAGTCCTCGACGAAGGCCTCTTCGCGCTTGGACTTGACCGAAGGAAGCAGCACGATGATCAGCAGCAGTGCTGCCGCCGCCAGCAGGCCGGCCGACAGGGGGCGCATCACGAAAACGCTCCAGTCGCCGCGCGACAGCAGCAGGGCACGGCGCAGGTTCTCTTCCATCATCGGCCCGAGGATGAAGCCCAGCAGCAGCGGGGCGGGCTCGCACTTCAGCTTGAGGAAGGTGTAGCCAACGATGCCGAAGATCGCCACCATCCACACGTCGAAGGTGTTGTTGTTCTCGGAGTACACGCCCACGGCGCAGAACAGCACGATGGCCGGGAAGAGCCATTTGTACGGGATCGTCAGCAGCTTGATCCACAGGCCGATCATCGGCAGGTTCAGGATGATCAGCATCAGGTTGCCGATCCACATCGAGGCGATCAGGCCCCAGAACAGTTCCGGGTTGCTGGTCATCACCTGCGGGCCGGGCTGGATGTTGTGGATCGTCATCGCGCCCACCATCAGCGCCATCACGGCGTTGGGCGGAATGCCCAGCGTCAGCAGCGGGATGAAGGAAGTCTGCGCGCCGGCGTTGTTGGCCGACTCGGGGCCGGCCACGCCGCGGATGTTGCCCTGGCCGAAGGGCACTTCGCCCTTCTTGAGCTTGATCTTCTTCTCGATCGTGTAGGCCGCGAAGGCCGACAGCAGCGCACCGCCGCCGGGCAGGATGCCGAGCGCCGAGCCGAGGGCCGTGCCGCGCAGCACCGCAGGCGTCATGCGCCGGAAGTCCTCCTTGGTCGGCCACAGGCCCTTCACCTTGGCGGTGAACACTTCACGCTGGTCCGACGGCACGGCCAGGTTGCCGATGATTTCGCCGTAGCCGAACACGCCCATGGCGATGGCGATGAATCCGATGCCGTCGGTGAGTTCCGGAATGTCGAAGCTGTAGCGCGCGACGCCCGAATTCACGTCGGTGCCGACCAGGCCCAGCGCCAGGCCGAACAGGATCATCGTGATGGCCTTGAGCAGCGAGCCCGAGGCCAGCACCACGGCGCCGATCAGGCCCAGGATCATCAGCGAGAAGTACTCGGCCGGGCCGAACTTGAAGGCCAGCTCGGTCAGCGGCGGCGCGAACGCGGCCAGGATCAGCGTGCCGACACAGCCGGCGAAGAACGAGCCCAGCCCCGCCGCAGCGAGCGCCGGCCCGGCTCTGCCTTTTCGCGCCATCTGGTAGCCGTCGATGACGGTCACCACCGAAGACGATTCGCCCGGCAGGTTCACCAGGATCGCGGTGGTCGAGCCACCGTATTGCGCGCCGTAATAGATGCCGGCCAGCATGATGAGCGCGGCCACCGGCGGCAGCGCGTAGGTCGCGGGCAGCAGCATCGCGATGGTCGCGACCGGGCCGATGCCCGGCAGCACGCCGATCAGCGTGCCCAGCAGGCAGCCGACGAAGGCGTAGACCAGGTTCTGCGCCGTGAAGGCGACGCCGAAGCCGATCGAAAGATTCGTGATCAGGTCCATGGGTTCTCGTGTCTTGTCTTGGTGATGTGCGTGCTCAGCCGATGAACGTGGGCCAGACCGGGAATTGCAGCTTGAGTGCGACGACGAAGGCAAGGTAGCTGCCCAGCGCCAGGATGGTGGCCAGCACGGTCACGCCCTTCCAGCTGAACTGGTCGCCGGCCAGGCTGGCGATGAAGGTCAGCGCGTAGATCGCGACGATCAGCCCCATCGGCGGCAGGCCGATGCTCGGCAGGCCGCCCAGCAGCACGCCGAAGATCAGGTTGGCGCCGATCACGAAGATCAGCGGTCGCCAGGCGATGCTGCCGATGGGTTCGCCGTCTTCCGTCTCGACGACCAGCGACTTGAGCGCGATCAGCGACCCCATGATGGCGATCAGGATGCCGACGATGAGCGGGAAGTAGCCCGGGCCCATGCGGGCGCCGCTGCCGACGTTGTAGGTAGTGGCGCCCCATGCGAAAGCGACGCCGAAGGCGCTGAAGAGCACGCCCGAGTAGAAGTCTCTCTGACTCTTGATTCTCAACCTCTGTCTCCTGTGATGCGGTGGTCGTCGAGGGCGCGAAAGGCCCTCGTGCGATGGCACGACATGTGCACGGGGGATCGTAGGAAGAGGCAGGCGCCGTGTGCATGACCAACACATTGCCGTTCGGCAATGTTCGCGCGGCGTGGGGCCGCGCGCAGGCGCCTCAGTCGACCTGCGACGGCAGTTCGACGCGGGCCGCCAGGCCGGGCGCCGCGTCGGTCAGCGTCAGCCGGCCGCTGTGCAGCGCGACCACAGCCTGCACGCTCGCCAACCCGAGGCCGTGACCCGGCGTGCGGCGGTCCAGCCGGTGGAAGCGCTGGCCGATGCGCGGCAACTCGGCCGCCGGGATGCCGGGGCCATCGTCCTGCACGATCAGCAGCGCGCGGCCCGGCGTCATCGAGGTGCCGACGCGCACGGTGGCGCCTTCGCCGCCGTACTTGAGCGCGTTGTCGATCAGGTTGACCACGGCACCGGCGAGCAGGTCGCGGTCGCCCAGCACCCAGGCCGGGTCGGCCGGCTCGCGGCGCAGCGTCGCGCCCTGCGCCTCGGCCACCGCGTCGTACAGCTCCAGCACGTCGTCGGCAATGCGCTGCAGGTCCACGCGCTCGAAGTGCTGGCGCCGCGCACCGGCTTCGGCCTCGGCGATCTGCAGCAGCTTCTCGAACACCACGGTGAGCTCCTGAACCTCGCGCATGGCGGACGCGATGGCCTGGCTGCGCTCCTCGGGCGAGGCGTCGGCCCGCTCGGCCGCGTGCAGCCGGCCGAGGATGCGCATCAGCGGCGTGCGCAGGTTGTGCGCGATGGTGTTCGACACATGCCGCACGCCGTCCATCAGCGACTGGATGCGGTCGAGCATGGCGTTGATGTCGCGGCTGAGCAGCGCGAACTCGTCGTCTTCCGCGCCGACCGCGACGCGCTCCTGCAGCTCGCCGGCTGCGATGCGCGCGGCCGTGCGTCGCACCGCGCCCACGCTGCGATCGAGCTCCTGCCGGAACACGAAGGTGCCGCCGACCAGCAGCAGCACCG
>CALRYR010000247.1:0-6467 GCA_943372425.1 Variovorax sp. YR752
CAAGGCGGGTGTCGAAGCTGGCGAGATCATCCAGGAATTCCGCGTGACCGCCGATACGGCCGGTCAGCACAAGGCCGGTGGCGTGATCGCCGCAGGCAGCGTGTTCGCGGTCGGCCAGAAGGTGGACGTGCAGGGCACTTCCATCGGCAAGGGCTTCGCTGGCACCATCAAGCGTCACAACATGAGCTCGCAGCGCGCGTCGCACGGTAACAGCCGTTCGCACAACGTGCCGGGTTCCATCGGTATGGCGCAGGATCCGGGCCGTGTGTTCCCGGGCAAGCGCATGACGGGCCACCTCGGCGACGTCACCGTGACCACGCAGAACCTCGACGTGATCCGCATTGACGAAGCCCGTCAACTGCTGCTCATCAAGGGTGCGATCCCCGGTTCGAAGGGTGGCTTCGTCACCGTGCGTCCGGCGATCAAGGCCAAGCCGCAAGCGGCTGAAGGAGCGAAGTAATGCAACTCGAACTCCTGAACGAACAAGGCCAGGCCGCGTCGAAATTCGACGTTCCCGAGACCGTGTTTGGCCGTGACTACAACGAAGACCTGGTCCACCAGATCGTCGTTGCCTTCCAGGCCAACGCCCGCCAAGGCACGCGCGCCCAGAAGGACCGCGAACAGGTCCATCACTCGACCAAGAAGCCTTTCAAGCAAAAGGGAACGGGCCGCGCCCGTGCCGGTATGACGTCCTCGCCGCTGTGGCGCGGGGGTGGCCGGATTTTCCCGAACATGCCTGACGAGAACTTCACGCAGAAGATCAACAAGAAGATGTACCGCGCTGGTATGGCTTCGATCCTCTCGCAGCTCGCTCGCGAAGGCCGCCTGGCCGTGGTCGATTCGATCAAGGTCGACTCGCCCAAGACCAAGCCGCTGGCTGACAAGTTCAAGGCGATGAACCTCGCGTCGGTCCTCGTGATCGCCGAAGAAGTCGACGAGAACCTGTACCTCGCCTCGCGCAACCTGGTGAACGTGCTCGTCGTCGAGCCGCGTTATGCCGATCCGGTGTCGCTGGTGCACTACAAGAAGGTGATTGTCACCAAGGGCGCCGTCGACAAGCTCAAGGAGATGTTCGCATGAGCCGCATGAATCCTACGCCTGCCTTCCGGACTCAGTTCGCTGAAGGTCGCCTGATGGCCGTGCTGGTCGCTCCGATCGTGTCCGAAAAGGCCACGATGGTCGGCGAGAAGTCGAATGCCGTCACTTTCAAGGTGCTGCAGGACGCCACCAAGCCCGAGATCAAGGCCGCTGTTGAACTGATGTTCAAGGTCGAAGTCCAGGGCGTGTCCGTGCTCAACACCAAGGGCAAGACCAAGCGCTTCGGCAAGTCCATCGGTCGCCGCGACAACGTTCGCAAGGCCTATGTGACCCTGAAGCCGGGTCAAGAGCTCAACCTCGTCGGGGAAGGTGCTTAATCATGGCCGTCATCAAGATGAAGCCGACTTCGCCGGGCCAACGTGGCGCGGTGAAGATCTCGCGGGACCACCTGTTCAAGGGTGCTCCTCACGCTGCGCTGCTGGAACCGCAATTCCAGAAAGCCGGCCGTAACAACAACGGTCACATCACGACCCGTCACAAGGGTGGTGGCCACAAGCACCACTACCGCGTGGTGGACTTCGTGCGCAACAAGGACGGCATCCCGGCCAAGGTCGAACGCATCGAATACGACCCGAACCGCACCGCCCACATCGCGCTGGTGTGCTACGCCGACGGCGAGCGCCGCTACATCATCGCCCCGCGCGGTCTGGAAGCCGGCGCCACGCTCCTGAGTGGTTCGGAAGCCCCGATCCGCGCCGGCAACACGCTGCCGATCCGCAACATCCCCGTGGGTTCGACCATCCATTGCATCGAGCTGCAGCCCGGCAAGGGCGCGCAGATCGCTCGCTCGGCTGGCACCTCGGCGACGCTGCTGGCACGCGAAGGCGTCTACGCCCAGGTCCGCATGCGCTCCGGCGAAGTGCGCCGCATTCACGTCGAATGCCGCGCCACGATCGGCGAAGTGGCCAACGAAGAGCACAGCCTGCGCCAACTCGGCAAGGCCGGTGTGAAGCGTCACATGGGTATTCGCCCGACCGTTCGCGGCGTGGTGATGAACCCGGTCGACCACCCGCACGGTGGTGGCGAGGGCAAGACCGGCGAAGGCCGTCATCCGGTCGACCCGTGGGGCAATCTCACCAAGGGCTATCGCACCCGTAACAACAAGCGCACGCAGGTCTTCATCGTGTCGCGTCGCAAGAAATAAGGGGATAGCACATGACTCGCTCTCTCAAGAAGGGTCCTTTCGTCGACCACCACCTGGTGGCCAAGGCCGACAAGGCTGTGACGACCAAGGACAAGAAGCCGATCAAGACCTGGTCGCGTCGCTCGATGGTCCTGCCCGAATTCATCGGCCTGACCATTGCCGTGCACAACGGCAAGCAGCACGTGCCCGTGTACATCACCGACCAGATGGTCGGCCACAAGCTCGGCGAATTTGCGCTCACGCGTACGTTCAAGGGGCACCCCGCGGACAAGAAAGTCCAGAAGAAGTAAGGAACGACCATGTCTGAAACACGTGCAGTCCTCCGCGGTGTCCGCCTGTCGGTCGACAAGGGCCGTCTGGTCGCGGACCTCATCCGCGGCAAGAAGGTCGATCAAGCGCTCAACGTTCTGCAGTTCACGCAGAAAAAGGCCGCTGTGATCATCAAGAAGGTGCTCGAGTCGGCCATCGCCAACGCCGAGCACAACGACGGTGCCGACATCGACGAGTTGAAGGTCAAGACCATCTACGTCGAACAAGGCGCCACGCTCAAGCGCTTCACCGCCCGCGCCAAGGGCCGCGGCAACCGCATCAGCAAGCCCACGTGCCATGTGTACGTGACGGTTGGCAACTAAAGGCCGGAAGACTATGGGACAAAAAATCCACCCCACTGGCTTCCGCCTTGCGGTCAGCCGTAACTGGTCCAGCCGCTGGTATGCCAGCAACAAGGACTTCGCCGGCATGCTGGCGGAGGACATCAAGGTGCGCGAGTACCTGAAGAAGAAGCTCAAGAACGCGTCGGTTTCCCGCGTGATGATCGAGCGTCCCGCCAAGAATGCGCGTATCACGATCTACTCGGCACGTCCGGGCGTCGTGATCGGCAAGAAGGGCGAAGACATCGAGAACCTCAAGCGCGAACTCGGCAAGCAGCTGGGTGTGCCGGTCGCAGTGAACATCGAAGAAGTGCGCAAGCCCGAAATCGATGCCAAGCTGATCGCCGACAGCATCACGCAGCAGCTCGAGAAGCGGATCATGTTCCGCCGCGCCATGAAGCGTGCGATGCAGAACGCCATGCGTCTGGGTGCCCAGGGCATCAAGATCATGTCGTCGGGCCGCCTGAACGGCATCGAAATCGCCCGTTGCGAGTGGTACCGCGAAGGTCGCGTGCCGCTCCACACGCTGCGCGCCGACATCGACTACGGCACCTCGGAAGCCAAGACCACGTACGGCGTCATCGGCGTCAAGGTCTGGGTCTACAAGGGCGACACGCTGGGTCGTAACGACCTGCCGGCCGTCGAAACGCCGCGTCCTGACGACGAGCGCCGCCCCCGCGGCCCGCGTCGCGATGGCCGCCCGGGTGGCGACCGTCCGGGTTCGGACCGCCGCGGTCCGAGCTCTGGCCCGCGTGCCGGTGCCCGTGGTCCGATCGGTGGCAACACCGCTCCGGCCGACGGCAGCGACAAGCCCGCAGAAGCCACCGGTGGTGCTCCGGCAGCACCGGGTGCAGACTCGAAACCCGCCGTTAAGCGCGTCCGCAAAGCCGCGCCAGCTGCAGCAGCTGACGGTGCCAAGACCGAGTAATCGGTCGCCCCTGGGTGCGCAAGCGCCTGGGGTCATCACGGAGTAAGAAAACATGCTGCAACCTGCACGTAGAAAGTTCCGCAAGGAACAAAAGGGCCGCAACACCGGTGTTGCGACCACGGGCAATTCGGTCGCCTTCGGCGACTTCGGCCTGAAATGCACCGACCGCGGCCGTCTGACCGCGCGCCAACTCGAAGCGGCACGTCGCGCGATCTCGCGTCACGTGAAGCGCGGTGGCCGCATCTGGATCCGCGTGTTCCCCGACAAGCCGATTTCGACCAAGCCCGCCGAAGTGCGGATGGGTAACGGCAAGGGCAACCCCGAGTACTACGTGGCCGAGATTCAGCCCGGCAAGATCGTGTTCGAGATCGTCGGCGTGCCCGAAGAACTCGCCCGCGAAGCGTTCCGCCTGGCTGCTGCCAAGCTGCCGCTGCGTACCACCTTCGTCGCGCGCCAGCTCGGCACCTGATCGAGGAGAGAACACTCATGGCAACACGTAAGAAGAAGGACGCCGCGGCCAAGCCGGTCAAGGTGTCGAAGGCTGCAACGCTGCGCGAAAAAGACGTCGCCGGCCTGCAAACCGAAATCAAGGATCTGCAGAAGGCTCATTTCGGCCTGCGCATGCAGAAGGCCACGCAACAGCTGTCGAACACCTCGACGCTGCGCGTGACACGTCGCGACATCGCTCGCGCCAAGACCATTCTTGCGCAGAAGTCGCAAGAAACCGCCGCCAAGTAAGGAGCAGACATGACGGAAGCTAAAAAATCCCTCAAGCGCACCTTGATCGGCAAGGTCGTGAGCGACAAGCGTGAGAAGACCGTGACCGTGCTGGTCGAGCGTCGTGTGAAGCACGAGCTCTACGGCAAGATCGTGGCCAAGACAAGCAAGTACCACGCCCATGACGAAAAGGGCGAGTACCACCTGGGCGACACCATCGAGATCACCGAAAGCCGGCCGATCTCGAAGACCAAGAACTGGGTCGTGACCCGCTTGGTCGAGAAGGCCGCCCTGGTCTGACCCTCGGCACACAGCCACCCCGGAAACGGCCCACAATGTGGGCCGTTTTCTTTTTTGTCTGGAGCATTCTCATCATGATCAAAGTCGGCGATTCCCTCCCCTCGGTCACCCTCATGGAATATTCGGAAGTCGAAGGCGAGGGCTGCAGCATCGGGCCGAACGCCGTGGACGTCACGAAGGCCGCAGCCGGCAAGACGATCGCCGTGTTCGCGCTGCCCGGCGCCTTCACGCCGACCTGCTCGGCCAAGCATGTGCCCGGCTACGTGCAGCACTTCGACGACTTCAAGGCCGCTGGCGTCGACGAGATCTGGTGCCTGAGCGTCAACGATGCCTTCGTGATGGGCGCCTGGGCACGCGACCAGAAGACCGGCACCAAGGTCCGCATGCTGGCCGACGGCAGCGCCGACTTCGCCAAGGCGACCGGCCTGACGCTCGACCTCACCGGCCGCGGCATGGGCCTGCGCAGCAACCGCTATTCGATGCTGGTGAAGGACGGCAAGGTGGTGTCGCTCAATGTCGAGGCACCCGGCAAGTTCGAGGTCAGCAACGCCGAGACGCTGCTGGCCCAAGCCAAGGGCTGAGCCCGCGCTCGCGCTACAGCTCGACCTTGAGGTAGTGCGAGCCCGCGATCGGGTTGTGATAGTAGGGCGGCACCTCGGTGAAGCCCAGGTCTTCGTACAGCGCGCGCGCAGACTCCATGTCGTCCAGCGTGTCCAGCAGCACGCAGGCATAGCCGGCGGCGCGCGCTGCGTCGAGGATGGATTCCGCCAGGCGGCGCCCCAGCCCGAGGCCGCGGAAGCCGGGGCGCACGTAGAGCCGCTTCATCTCCGCGGCATTCGGGTAGTCGGCGGTGTCGAGCGGCCGCAAGGCGCAGCAGCCCGCCACATGCGCCGCCCGGCCATCCGACAGGGTCAGCGCCGGTGTGCCGGGTGCCTCGTGCGCACCCGCGTCGACCAGCGCCAGCAAGAGCGCGCCCCGAGGCTCGGCGTAGTCGCCCGGGAGGCGCGCCAACTCATCGTCGAAATTCTGGAAGCACAGGTCGATGCCGAGCCCCGACGCGTACTCCTGGAAGATCGACCGCGTGGCGGCGAGTGCCGTCGGTTCTTCCGGCATGATCATCACGATGTCAGGCGCGCCGGACAGCGGCAGAGGGCGGGAGGGGGAGAAGCTCATGGGCGAATCGTGCTGATCCAGGTGGCCACCGCGATGCAGCCGGCGAACAGGGCCAAAGCCAGCCAGCGCGCGCCGGCACCGTCGCGGCTGGGCGCCACCGAAGCGTCTGGCGGGAACACCTTGTCGCCCGTGATCATCGGCGCCACGAGCCGCTGGCGACGCACTGCGGCGTAGTAGAGCAGCGCTGCCAGGTGCAGCACGATGAGCCCGATCACCACCCACTTGCCCCACACGGCGTGCCAGTAAGTCGCGAGCCCGCTCAACGTCTCCGACACGGTGTGCGCCAGCGGCCCGGCGTACGTGATCGCGTCGTCCGACACCAGGCCGGTCGCGACCTGGAGGATCAGGATGGCCAGCATCGCGAAGACCGACAGCGCCCCGAGCGGGTTGTGCCCGATCAGGTGGTCCGGATGCGCCTGGCCCCGCAGGTACGCGGCCACCGAGCGCGGCCCGTAGA
>CALRYR010000248.1:0-6465 GCA_943372425.1 Variovorax sp. YR752
TTCCGTCGTCAAGTTCCTTGGGCCGGGTGTAATCATTGCTTCGCAGCAGCAGTGCGATGCGAATTGCCACGACTCGGCGAAGCTTGTCGGCCGAAGCCATCATCGTTGCCAGCTCATAGCCCGACGAGTCCGGCGCGACCCATGTATCCAATTTGCCATCGTCGTTCGCGTCGATGCCATACAGCGCCCGCATTTCGACCACGCCATCGGCGATGGCCTGCATGGCTGCTGTGTCTGATGTCTGGTCCGTGCTCTGCAGCAGGTCGTAGTTGACGAGTGCACGCTTGTCATTCACGCCCCACAACTGCATCGCCAGATTGCCGGACCCAGCGCGGCCCAGTGGAGATAGATAGGAGTCCGGGCCATTCAACGCAGTCGTCAAGCTGCTCATATCAGCGGATGCGGACGCGGAAAACGTGCCGCCAAGCGAAACGCGCTCATGCCCAGCTGTCTTCAGATCTGCTGTGCTGCTGCTAATCTGCTCGAGCACGCAATCGTCGGTTCCACTTCGACTTAGAAGCGCAATGTCGCCGTTCTCCAGACCGATCGTGTTGTCCAACAGCAGTTCGCCAGCCCCCACGCTGGTTCGCAAGGGGCGCCCTATGTCGCCCGTGGCGGCGTTACCGCCCATGATGAGAAGAACATCCGAGCCCGTCGCGGGGCGATGCAACAGCACTGGGGCAACGCGCAAAGACTTCGGCATGTCGGCGAAGGGCGCATCGAATGCGTTGGCCCTGGGCAGAATTTTGGTTCCCCCGCGTGCAGCATTCAGGATGCAGCCAAACGCACCGTAGTTCCAGGACTGTGTGAACCCAGAGCCTGCGCTGCGAATGGCTCGGTCCAGCACGTAAGCCGCGTAGTTGCCGGACTGGTTCATCTCATTGGTCGCAGAGGTGGCGCGCTTCTGAGACTCCCCGACAATGATCACGCTGGTGACTGCCAAGGTGACGATAAGGCTGATGGCCATCGCCACCAGCAATTCAACCAGCGTGAGGCCGCGTTGTCGCAATGCGTATGACCGATTCCTTTTCATGGCAGCGTCACTCGCGTCTTGAGCGTTGCTACTTCCTGCTCGTTCGTCTTGCGCGACGGTGTCTTCCAGGTGATCGTGATGTCGGCATACGTGCCGCCGCTTGCCGGCTCGTAGCTTCCCGCGCCGTCTGGCAGACCTGCGCCTGCGGCATCTGCCACTCGCGCCTTCCACTCATCCACCACACTGGTCGGGATCGCGATTTCGCGCCGCAACCAGACTTCGCTGACGATGTCATTTGCGAGCATGGAAGCCCGGCTCCGGTCCTCCGCTTCGCCAGACAGGCCGATGGCTCGCGCCTGGAGCCCGATGAGACCGAGAATTCCCAGAGAGAAGAGCAAGACCGAAACGAGTACTTCAAGCAGCGCAAGACCGTGCTGCGGACTGTTTGATCTGGACTGGAATGGTCTGTTCATCAGGCGCATCCGTCAGGGTAGGTGGACGAGAACGTCTTCTTCGGATCGCACATGCGAACTTGCCCCCCGACAGTGACGACGACTTTGAGAGGGCGATCCGCGTTCGGCGACGCGATGTCGTAGGTCACCGCCTTGGTCGGGTCTGCATCAACGCTGCAGGTCGCGCCACCTGTGGCTGTCTTGACACCCTGCTTGTCGTTGGCCACCAGGCGTCCGAGCGAGTTGAAGCACACGGTTGCAGGGCCTGTGGTTTGCACCCCGCTGTCGACATCGGTGATGACCCCCGATTCGATCAGCTCAGGATCTTCTTGTGCCGCCATTGAGGGAAGGACATGAATTACCCAATGGGTGCCGTCCGCCTTGGCCTCGATGTTCGGGGCAGCGGCCGTTGGCTTCGAGTCCGTGAGAGAAAAGCTGACTTGCCGGCTGCGTCGCAGCGCCTCGGCCTGGGCTTGTCGCAAGCCGCTCTGCAGTCCTTCAGCCGTTGTGCGGATCTTGCTGTTGCGGATCCAGCTCATCATTGCAGGTGCCGCGAGCGCAAGAAGCAGTCCCATCAGCGTGATCGTCACCATCAGCTCGATCAACGTGAAGCCACGATGGCGAATCGCCATGGCTGCCCGGCCACGCTTGGTTAGCACGTCTGCCCCCGCTTCATGACCCACGCCGATGCACAGCTACTCCAACCGTATCCGCCTGTGCTGGCGACTTCGGTTGACCGGACGTTTTTGTGATCGACTTTGTAGGTAAACGCACTGGTCATGCCGCTGCCTACCGCTTTCAGGCTGTAGCCTGTCGCGGTTGGAGTGCCGTCACAAGACAGGGTAAATGTCCCCACGGTGCTGTCTGGATCGCACGGTGGTTTGAGGGTCCCAACTTCAGCGTAGGTGCGGTTGTCCTGAAAGTAACGCTCCATGTCCGCGCGCATGACGGCGAGTCCATTGGTCGCATCAACCACTCTGCCCCGAACCACGTAATCCGTATAGCTTGGATAGGCAATGGCCGCCAGAATCCCGATGATCGCAACGGTCACCATCAGCTCGATCAGCGTAAAACCCTTGGAATGGTGCGCGCGGGTATGTACTGCGTTGGACACTGGATGACCTTTGTGCTTTGAAGTTGGCAACGGTGACAAATTGTCACCAGAACGAAGGCGCGAACGTTAACCGCTTGTCCGGCTCTCGGCACCTTCCATCCACCGCACGATGGGAAAAAGCCACTGTCCGCTCGGCACAATCGCCCCATGAGTTCCCCCGCCGCCCCGCCCGCCACCCCATCGGCCGGCGCGCCGGGCCTCGTCCCAGCGGCCCTGATCGCCTTCCCCTTCCTCTCCCCCCTTGTCGCCGGCCCGTCCGTCAACGTCTGGCAATTGCTGGTCGCCTGGTCTTGCGCGACGGCGCTGTGGGCGCTCGGCCCGCGTGCGCTGCCGTCGCGGGGCGTGCTGGCGTTGCTGGCCGTCCTGGCTGCGTCGATCGCGCTGCGGCATGGGCAGGATCTGTCCCAAAGCCTCGGGGCCTGCGTGGCGCTGGCGATGGCGGGCGTGGCGGCCTCGGTGGGTGCGGGGTGGGCGCGCGGGCGTGAGGGCGTTGCGGCGCCGCTGGCGTTCGGGCTGCTGGCGGCCGGTGTGCTCAGCGCCGTGCTCGGGCTGCTGCAGTACTACGGCGCGGCGGCCTGGCTGGGGCCTTTCACCACGACGCCCGACGTGGGGCAGGCCTACGGCAACCTCCGCCAGCGCAACCAGTTCGCCACGCTGATCTCGATGGCGCTGGTCGCGGCGCTGTGGCTGCATGCGATGCATCCCGGGATGGCCCGGCGCTGGCGGTGGATGTTGTGGGGCGGCGTGGGCCTGCTCACGCTGGCCGCCGCCGCGTCGACCTCGCGCACGGGGCTGCTGCAGTGGCTGGCGATCAGCGTGGTGGCGGCCGGCCTGGCGTGGGGCGAGCGCCGCGGCCGCACCGGCGCCGCGCTGCGGCTGCCGCATCCGCTGTGGCTGCTGGCGCTGGTGCCGGCCTACTTCGTCGCGGCCGGCCTGCTGCCGATGCTGGCCGGGCCGGAGGTCGAAGACATGCTGCGTCGTCTGCGCGAAGGCGCACCCGAAGGCCACAGTCGCCTGCTGCTGTGGCGCAACGTGCTCGACCTGATCTCGGAGCGCCCGTGGGGCGGCTGGGGCTGGGGCGAGCTGAGCTACGCGCATTTCAGCCACCTGTACGCCGGGCCTCGCTTCGTCGAGATCCTGGACAACGCGCACAACCTGCCGTTGCACCTGGCGGTGGAGTTGGGCGTTCCCGTGGCGGTCGTGGTCTGCGCCGGCTTCATGGCGCTGGTGCTGGGCGCCCGACCCTGGCGCGAGCGCGACCCGACGCGGCTGATGGCCTGGGCCGTACTGGGCGCGATGGTGCTGCACAGCCTGCTCGAATACCCGCTGTGGTACGGGCCCTTCCAGCTGGTGTTCGGTCTGTGCCTCGGGCTGCTCTGGCCGATGGCATCGCGGGTTGCCAGCGTGCCCCGGCGCGTTGGTCCCGCCGCGGTGCACGCCGTCACGGCGCTGCTGGTGGCCGTGGTGGCCTACACCGGCTGGGACTACCTGCGCATCAGCCAGATCTACCTCGCCCGCGCAGAGCGTCTGCCGCCCTGGCAGGACCACACGCTGGAAAAGCTCCGCGCGTCCTGGCTGTTCGCCGGCCAGGTGCAGTTCGCCGAGCTGTCGCTCACGCCGGTGGTGCGCGCCAACGCGCCGGAGGTGAATGCGCTGGCGACCCGCGTGCTGCACTTCTCGCCGGAGCCGCGGGTGGCCGCCAAGCTGGTCGAAAGCGCCACGCTGCTCGACCGCGACGACGAGGCGCTGGCCGTGGCCGCGCGCTTCAAGATCGCCTATCCCGTGGAATATGCCGGGTGGATTCGGGGTGAGCCGCCTTAACGCATCGCCCGCAGCTTTCTTGTCATCACGATTAAATCTCGTCATAAACTTATCAAGTTGATAAGTTTCGGGCTATTCTTGTCGTACGACAAGATTCCCCTGCGATGACTCTTCCCGTCCTGCCTCCTCGTCACGATGCGTTGCTACGCCTGGTCCTTGCCGCAGGGGGGCCTGTGCAGCCTGGTGCGCTGGAACAGGGCCTCCAGGCTTCTCGCCCGACCATCAATCGGGACTTGCGAAACCTCCTTGCCGCTGGCTTCTTGGAAAGGCAGGGCGATGGCCGGTCGACTCGCTACGTGGCCACAGATGCTGCGAAGGCTGCACTTGGCGTCGTGCCGTCAGCCGCGCCCACGCCGACGGGGTCGCTGAAGTGGTCGCCAGCCGCCATACCCTTGGTCGAAACGCTTCGTGCACCGCTCGGAACGCGCACCCCGGTCGGCTATGAGCGCAGTTTTGTCGACAACTACATCCCCAACGCGTCCAGCTTGCTGCCACCGCAGCTGGCCACGGACTTGTTCAACGCCGGGCGCAGTCGAGACCAGCAACCCGCAGGGACCTATGCTCGCGAGGTTCTGGAGCAGTTGCTCATCGACCTGTCCTGGTCCTCATCTCGCCTGGAGGGCAACAACAAAAGCTTGCTCGACACCAAGGAACTCTTCGAGCTCGGCGAGCAGGCGGTCGCCCTCGACGAGGACACCCTGATGCTGCTCAACCACAAGAACGCCATCGAGTTCATGGTCGACGCTGTGCCGACAGAGGGCATCACGGTGCATGTCATCGTCGACCTGCAGGCCAAGTTGATGAAGGACCTGCTGAAGGACTCGCGAGACATTGGCAGCATTCGCCGGCGCGTGGTCAACATCGACGGCTCCGTCTACTCGCCGACGAACATCCCCACGCTCCTGGAAGAATCGCTGAAGTCCATCGTCGACAAGGTCCGCCACATCCGAAATCCGGTGGAGGCCGCATTTTTTCTTTGGGTCAACCTGGCCTACCTGCAGCCCTTTGCAGATGGCAACAAGCGCACAAGTCGTCTGAGCGCCAACATGCCGCTCATGTTGTACAACTGCGCGCCCTTGTCCTTCCTGGACGTTGAGCGCACTGACTATGCGACCGCCATGCTCGGCGTCTATGAACAGTGCAACGTTGCGGCGGCAGTGGAGTTGTTCGAGTTCATCTACCGTCGCTCGATCCAGAAATACAGCGTGTTGCGAGCCTCGCTGGCGACGCCCGACCCGCTTCGAACCCGTTACCGACAGGCCCTGAATGAACTCATGCAGTTCGTCGTTTTCCACCGGCTCACGCTGGAAGACGCATTGGCAGAGGTTGCCGTCGCTGCCGCCGACCTGGCGGCGTTGCGCGTCATCGCCAACACGGAGCTGGACCACCTGGAACCCTACAACTGCGCTCGCTACAACCTCGCGCGAGGCATGACGCAGAAATGGATCGACGCCGGGCGGCCCCGATAGACCGAAGATCGCCCGCCCCGTGGAATATGCCCGCTGGATCCGCGGCGAACCGCCCGAAGCGCCGGGAGATTGACGTCCTTTGGTCACAATCTGGGTCAAAATGTAAACTTTCGACTGCCTATCGTTTGCCCCGCATGAAGATTCTGAGCGTCATTTCCAGCATGGATCCGGTGAAGGGCGGGCTGTCGCAGAGCATCCGCAACCTGGTCCCGGCGCTGGCGGCGCGCGGCGCCCAGAGCGAAGTGCTGAGCTTCGACGCGCCGGACGCGGCCTTTCTCGGGAAGGACGACTTCCCGATCCACGCCATCGGCCCGGGCAAGGGCCCCTACGCCTACTGCGCCGCGCTGCGGCCGTGGCTGGAAGAGAACATCGCGCGCTTCGACGCGGTCATCGCGCAGGGGCTCTGGCTGCACAACAACGCTGGCACCTGGCGCACGGTGCAGCGCCTGCGGCAGGCCCACCCGGAGGCCGGACCGCGCTTCTACGTGATGCCGCACGGCATGCTCGACCCCTATTTCCAGAACGCGCCCGAGCGGCGCTGGAAGGCGATGCGCAACGTGGTGGTGTGGAAGCTGTTCGAAGGCAGCGCGGTCAATGGCGCCGACGGCGTGCTCTTCACCTGCGCGCAGGAAATGA
>CALRYR010000249.1:0-6455 GCA_943372425.1 Variovorax sp. YR752
GGCACTCTGCACGACGATGAGGTGGATGCCGTGGGCCAGCGATTCGCCCTCCTCGCGCTGCATTTGCTCGATCAGCGGCGCGGCCTCGGCCAGCCAGCGCGCGAGCAGGCCGATGGCGGTGCGCGACTCGACGCGCATCTCGTGCGGGCTGTAGAGCACGCCCTGCGCGCCTTCGAGTTGCAGCACCGGCGCGCGCTGGGCGGCTTCGTCGAGGTCGAGCAGTTCGCAGCCCTCGCCCATCTCGGTGGCCATGAAGGCTTCGAGCACCTTGAGCGCCTGCGGACGGAAGGCCGTGAGGTACAGGCCCTGGTGCACCGCCTCGATGCCGGCCTGCGGCGCCACCTCGCCCCAAATGTCGCGGGCGCGTCGGGCACGGCGCCAGGTGTCGCCAGCGCCCTGCCCCGTGACGGTGACGAAACCGAAGTTGCGGATAGAAGCGCCAACGCAGGCCGCATCACGCTCAACCACACACACGCGCAGGCCGCGTTGGGCGGCGACGTACGCATGCGCCAGGCCGACGATGCCCGCGCCGACGACGATTAGGTCGAAATTGGTGTTGGATGCAGTCATGGTTCGAAAGAAAAGAAAGAGCGCCTAACGCCGTCCAAGCGGGCGCTCATCGGCCCGGCGCCCGCCAGGTTTGCGTGCGCCTATCGACCCACCTGCCGAGCAGCATGTACAGCACGGTGACGACCGCCGAAGTTGCGGCGATCAGCACCGCCATGGCCGCCGCCGGGCCGGTGTCGCCGGCTTCATCGAGGTTCAGGATGGCGACTGAGGCGAGCTTGGTGTCGGGCGAGTACAGGAACACCACGGCCGAGATGGTCGTCATCGCATTGATGAAGAAGTAGCGCGACACGTCGAGCAGCGTGGGCAGGCAGATGGGCAGCGTGACACGCCAGAAGGTTCTGTAGAACGGCACCTTGAGCGACGCAGACACCGCCTCGAACTCGGCGTCCATCGACTTCAGCGCAGTCACCATCGTCAGGTGGCCGGTCGTGTAGAAGTGGACGATCGTGCACAGCACCATCAGCGGCAGCGTCTGGTACAGGACATTCAGCGGGTTCGACGGTGCATTGAAGAAGAAGATGTAGCCCAGGCCGAGCACCAGGCCCGGCACCGCCATCGGCAGCATGGCGAGCAGCCGCACCAGCTGGCGCGCCCAGTCCATGCCGTGGGTCTTCTCCAACAGGTAGGCGCCGACGAAGACCACCGCCGTGCCGACCACGGCGGTGCAGGCGGCGAGCTTCAGGCTGTTGATCATCGCGTCACCCAACTCCGCGTCGACCAGCCCCGAGACGTAGTGCGTCAGGCTCGGCGCCAGGTTGTAGGGCCAGAGCGTCGCGAAGGACGCGAACACCGCCATCAGGAACATCGCGAGCATCAGCGCCACGATGACCACGCAGTAGAGCGTCATCGCACTGTCGAAGCCGCGAGCGCGCTTCGGCACCAGCGCCACGGCGCGGGCCGTGAGCGTGGAGGTCTGCTTGCGCTGCACGAAATGGTCGATGGCGAAGGTCAGCGCCGCCGGCGTCAGCAGCAGCAACGCCACGACCGCGCCGCGCTGGAAGTCCTGCTGTCCGATGACCAGCTTGAACACGTCGGTCGCCAGCATGTTGAAGTTGCCGCCCACCACCTTCGGAATGCCGAAGTCGGTGATGACGAGCGTGAAGCTCACCAGCGCCGCGGAGATCAGCCCGTACTTCGCGCCGGGCAGCGTGATGGTGAAGAACTTGCGCACGGTGCCGGTGCCCAGCGCGTCGGCCGCTTCGTAGAGCCGCGCATCGGCCAGCGTGAGCGCCGTGACGAGAATCATCAACGCATGCGGGAACGCCGCGAAGCACTCCGCCAGGACGATGCCGGGAGCGCCGTAGATGCTGCTGAAACCCAGCGCGCGCCAGAATTCCTTGGCCATGCCCTGGTTGCCGAACCAGTAGATCAGCGAAATCGCCGACAGCAGCGACGGTGCCAGCAGCGGCAGCAGCGTGATGGTCCGAAACAGCGGCTTGAAGGGCATGCAGCTGCGCGTCAGCGCATAGGCGAAGGTGAAGGCCAGCGGCACGACGATGGCAGTCACCAGCAGCGACACCCACACGCTGTGCCACAGGCTCTGCAACAAGGCCGGTGATGCGAGGTAGGCGGTAAAGGCGCTGGTGCCGGCGGCGCCGTCCGGTGCGTCGAGCGCCTTCGACAGGATGAGCAGCAGCGGTGCCAGCAGGCCGATGCACAGCAGCGCCACCGTGCCGAGCAGTGCGAAGTTGGCGAGCCGGTCGGTCCAGTGCACCTGTTGACGCAGCGGCCATGCCTTCACAGTGAGGTGAATGGCGGCCATCAATCGGGCACCATGGGAAAGACGCGCAGCCGGTCGGCCCGCAGCGCGAAGCGCACGCTGGCACCCTCGTGCACGCCGAACTCGTCCATCTGGTTGAGCGAGTACTGCAGCTGGAGCGGTTGCCCCGGCATGCCCTGCACCTCGACCTCGGCCAGGCAATTGCCGCCGAGGAACTCGATGTGGCGGACCGTCCCCTCGCAGCGCAGCGGGTCGTCGTCGTGCACGCCGGCACCGACGACGCGGTCTTCGGGGCGCAGGTACAGCGAAACCTCGCGCCCGGCGCGGAAGTCCGCCCCGGCGCCCGGCGCACACTGCAGCCGCTTCTCTCCGCAGCGGAACCAATGGTCGCCCTCGGCCACGGCCTTGAGCCGGTTCACCTTTCCGACGAAGTCCGCCACGAAGGGCGACGCCGGCTCGCGGTAGACCTGCATCGGCGTGCCGACCTGCTCGATCACGCCATGGTTCATCACCACGATGCGGTCGGCCACCGACAACGCCTCTTCCTGGTCGTGCGTGACCATCACGGTCGTCACACCCAGTTCGCGCTGCAGCGAGCGGATCTCGTTGCGCAGGTGCACGCGCACGATCGCATCGAGCGCCGACAGCGGCTCGTCGAGCAGCAGCAGCCCCGGCGACGTGGCGAGCGCCCGCGCCAGGGCGATGCGCTGCTGCTGGCCGCCCGACATCTGCGCCGGGTACTTGGCGCCGCTGCCGGGCAGGCCAACCAGCTTCAGCAGCTCGTCGACCCGCGGCGCGATCTGCGCGCGCGACTGCTTGCGGTTGACCAGCCCGTAGCCCACGTTCTGCGCGACCGTGAGGTTCGGGAACAGCGCGTACGACTGGAACATGATCCCGTAGTCGCGCCCGCCCGGCGGCAGCACCGAGATGTCGCGACCGGCCTGCACGATGCGCCCGGCGGTCTGCGTCTCCAGGCCCGCAATGATGCGCAGCAACGTGGTCTTGCCACAGCCCGAGGGCCCGAGGAAGCAGACGAACTCCCCGCGCCCGATCGACAGGTGGATGTCGTCAAGCGCAGTGAAGCTGCCGAAGCGCTTGTGGATGCCCTGCAGTTCGAGGTAGGCCTCTGTCACGCGCGCTCCCGACTTACTTCTTCGGTTCGCTCTTGGCGTCGTAGCGCTTCGACCATTCGGCCAGCGTGCGCTCGCGGCCGGCAGCGGCCTTGTCGAAGTCGAGCTTGATCAGCCGCGACTCGTAGTCGGCCGGGATGTTGGCCAGCTTCGGCGCGACGCCCGGCTGCGCGGTGATCGCGAAGTTCTTGCCGTACAGGATCATCGCGTCCTTCGACGAGGCCCAGTCGGCCAGCTTCTTCGCGGCCTCGAGCTTCTTGGTGCCCTTGTAGATGGCGAAAGCCTCCAGGTCCCAGCCCAGTCCTTCCTTCGGAAACACGAGCTCGATCGGCGCGCCCTTGGCCTTGTTGGTGTGGCCGCGGTACTCGAATGAAACACCGGCCACGTATTCGCCGGCGGCGGCCATGTTGCAGGGCTTGGAACCCGAGTGCGTGTACTGGCCGATGTTCTCGTGCAGCGCATCCATGTACTTCCAGCCGCCACCCTTGCCGCCGTCGTCGCCCCACATCTGCAGCCAAGAGACCACGTCGAGGTAGCCGGTCCCCGAAGACGCCGGGTTGGGCATCACGACCTGGCCCTTGAACTCGGGCTTGGTGAGGTCCTTCCAGGTGGTCGGGATGGGAATGTTCTTCTTCTTGGCTTCGACGGTGTTGAAGCACACCACCGCACCGAACACGTCCATGCCGAACCAGGCCGGCGGCGACTTCTTGTCGCGGTAGGCCGGCATGATCGCGTCGAGGTTCAGCGGTGCGTAGGGCTCGAGCATGCCGTTGCGCTCGAACAGCGCGAGGCTGGTGGCGGCTACGCCCATGACGACATCCGCCTGCGGGTTGGCCTTCTCGGCCAACAGCTTGGCGGTGATCACGCCGGTCGAGTCGCGCACCCACTTGATTTCGATGTTGGGCTCGACCTTGTTGAAGGCTTCCTGGTAGGCCTTCAGTTGGTCCGTCTCCAGCGCCGTGTAGACGATGAGCTGGGTTTTCTGGGCCAGCGCAGCGCCGGCGAATGCCACGCCGATCAGGCCGGCGATGAGTGACTTGGCGAGAGACATCGAGAAGCTCCTTGTCGAAAAAGAAAGGGACTGTGCCGACACGAAACGACATATCCGTGACACAGGCGCCAAGCAAAATCGGGGCCACGCTGCACATTTGGTCTATTGTCTTTTGTAGATCGTAGACAATTTACGGTGGCGACAGTAGCATCGAACGCATGCCCGCCAAGATCTCCAGCAACCCCGCCATCGCCCAGTTGCAGTCGAATTCGCTCGCCAACCTGGTGCAGCGCGAGATCGAACGCATGATCCTGGACGGCTCGCTCCCATCCGGTGCGAAGCTCACCGAAGCCACGCTGGCCGACCAGATCGGCGTGTCGCGCGGCCCGGTGCGCGAGGCCTTCCGCATGCTCGAAGAGGCTGGCCTGGTTCGTACCGAAAAGAACCGCGGCGTGTTCGTGCGCGACGTCCCGGTCGAGGAAGCGCTCGAGATCTTCGAGGTGCGCGCAGTGATGGACCTGTACGTCGGCCGCAAGCTGGCCCAGGGCATCACGCCCACCGAAGTGCGCGAGCTGCGGCAACTGGTCGACGCGATGGAACAGGCCGTCAAGGGCGACAACGCGCACGACTACCATCGCTTCAACCTCAAGTACCACGACCGCCTGCTGGAACTGGCCGGCAATAGCAAGCTGCTCGCCACCTACCGTCGGCTGGTCAACGAGCTGTCGCTGTTCCGGCGCCAGAACCTCACCACCGAATCGATGACGGTCTACTCCCGCGAGCACCGCCAGATCGTCAAAGCCATCGCCGCGGGCGACCCTGAAGCCGCCGGCCAGGCGATGTACCAGCACGTGATGAACAGCCGCGAGCGCACGCTGCGCAACTACGAACAGAAGCAGGCGGCAGAGCGCGCGTCTGCGGGCAAGCCCGTCGCGGCCGTGGAGGCCTGACGCCATGCCCCTGAGCCTGACCGATATCGAAGGGCTCTTCGCCCGCCACGGCGCCGCGCAGTACAGCGGCGAGCCCGTCACCCAGCTCGAACACGCCCTGCAGACCGCGCTGCTCGCCGAGGAGGCCGGCGCGGACGACGAACTGGTTACGGCCGCCCTGCTCCACGACCTGGGCCATCTGCTCGCCGACCAGGGCGAGACGCCCACCTTGCGCGGCGTCGACGATGTGCACCAGTACTTCGCCCTGCCTTTCCTGCGCGGCGTGTTCGGCGAACGCGTGCTGGCCACCATCCAGCGGCACGTCGATGCCAAGCGCTACCTGTGCGCGACGCGCGCCGACTACTGGCAGCATCTGTCGGACGACTCCAAGCGCAGCCTCGAACTCCAGGGCGGCATCTTCTCGCCCGAGCAAGCCGACGCCTTCATCGCGCAAGAACACGCGGCCGACGCCGTCGCGCTGCGCCTGTGGGACGACCAGGCGAAATCGCCCGACCGCGCCACGCCACCGCTCGCGCACTACCTGGCACGCGCACAGCGCTGCATGCTGGCGCGCACGTGAGCATCAGCGGCCCTGTCCTGCTGGCGGTGCTGTTCGGCGCGCTGCTGCACGCTGGCTGGAACGCGCTCATCAAGTCCGGTCGCGACAAGCAGCTCGACACCGCGCTCATCCACAGCCTGGGCGTCATCGTCGCCCTGCCCGTCCTGCTGTGGACCGGCCTGCCGGCGTTAGCATCGTGGCCGTACATCTTCGTGTCGACCGTCATCCATGTCGGCTACTACATCGCCCTGGCGGGCGCCTACCGGCACGGCGACCTTGGCCTGACCTACCCCGTGATGCGCGGCAGCGCACCACTGCTCGTGGCGATCGGCAGCGTCGCGTTCATCGGCGAGCACCTGTCGGCCGTGTCGTGGGCCGGGGTGGCCGTGGTGTGCGCCGGCGTGCTCACCCTCGGACTGTCGCGCTCGTCGCTGCGTGCGGGCGACGAGACGCAGCGGCGCAAGGCACTGCGCTTCGCCTTCGGCAACGCCGTCATCATCGCGCTCTACACGGTGGTCGACGGCCTGGGCGTGCGCGCCTCGGGCGACGCGCTCGC
>CALRYR010000250.1:0-6453 GCA_943372425.1 Variovorax sp. YR752
GGCGCCATCCTGTTCAACGGCCATGACATCACGGGCGAACGTCCGGCGCAGATCGCAAGGCGCGGCATCATCCGCTCGTTCCAGATCTCGGCGGTGTTCCCGCATCTCACGCTGCTCGAGAACGTGCGCCTCGGCCTGCAGCGCAAGCTCGGCACCTCGTACCACTTCTGGAAGAGCGAACGGTCGCTCAAGCCGCTCGACATCCGCGCCCGCGCGCTATTGGGCGAGGTCGGCCTCGACGACCTCGCCGACGAACTCACGGTGAACCTGCCCTACGGCCGCAAGCGCGCCCTCGAAATCGCGACGACGCTGGCGATGGAGCCCGAGCTCATGCTGCTCGACGAGCCCACGCAGGGCATGGGCCATGAAGACGTGCATCGCGTGGCCGAACTCATCAAGCGCGTGTCGGTCGGGCGCACCATCCTCATGGTCGAGCACAACATGAGCGTGGTGTCGACCATCGCCGACACCATCACGGTGCTGCAGCGCGGTGCCGTGCTGGCCGAGGGGCCATACGCTGAAGTTTCGCGCAACCCGCAGGTGATGGAGGCCTACATGGGCACCACTGACGGCGCATTGCAGGGAGCGCACTGATGGCCGCACCCGCACTCCAAATCCAGGGCCTCCAAGCCTGGTACGGCGAATCGCACGTGCTGCACGGCGTGGACATGGTCGTGCAGCCCGGCGAAGTCGTCACGCTGCTGGGCCGCAACGGAGCCGGCCGAACGACCACCATGCGCGCCATCATGGGCCTCGTGGGCGCGCGCAAGGGCAGCATCCAGATCAACGGCGTCGAGACCATCGGCATGGCGACGCACCGCATCGCCCACCTGGGTCTGGGCTATTGCCCGGAAGAGCGCGGCATCTTCGCGAGCCTGTCGGCCGAGGAGAACCTGCTGCTGCCGCCTGTGCTCAAGGGCATGGGGCCGGGCATGTCGATCGACGAGATCTACGAGATGTTCCCCAACCTCGCCGAGCGCCGGAACAGCCAGGGCACGCGCCTGTCGGGCGGCGAACAGCAGATGCTGGCGGTCGCGCGCATCCTGCGCACCGGCGCCAAGCTGCTGCTGCTCGACGAGATCTCCGAAGGGCTCGCGCCCGTCATCGTGCAGGCACTCGCTCGAATGATCCACATGCTGCGTGGCAAGGGCTACACAGTGGTGATGGTCGAGCAGAACTTCCGCTTCGCCGCACCGCTGGCCGACCGCTTCTACGTGATGGAGCACGGGCGCATCGTCGAGACCTTCGGTGCGTCGGAGCTCGACGCGAAGATGCCGGTGCTCAACGAGCTGCTCGGCGTCTGATGGCCATCTTTCCCACAACGACAACGCAGAGACAAAACCCATGAAAACAAAACTGAGCGCAATCGGCCTGGCAACTGCATCACTGCTCCTGGCGACCACCGTCGTTCAGGCCCAGGAGAAGGTCACGATCGGCTTCGTGACCGACCTCTCCAGCCTCTACGCCGATCTGGAGGGCAAGGGCGGCATCACCGCGATTCAAATGGCGATCGAGGACTTCGGTGGAAAGGCGCTCGGGCAGCCGATCGAGCTGCTCACGGCCGACCACCAGAACAAGGCCGACGTGGCCGCCTCGAAGGCGCGCGAGTGGATCGACACGGCCGGTGTCACGATGGTGTTCGGCGGGACCAACTCCGGCACCGCACTGGCCACTGCCAAGGTGGCGCAGGAGAAGAAGCGCGTCTACTTCAACAATGGCGCGGGGACCTCGGCGCTGACCAACGAGCAGTGCAGCCCCTACACCGTGCACTACGCTTACGACACCGTGGCGCTGGCCAAGGGCACCGGCGGCGCGGTGGTCGACAAGGGGGGCAAAAGCTGGTTCTTCCTGACCGCCGACTACGCCTTCGGCCACGCGCTGGAGGCCGATACCACCGCGGTGGTGAAGGCCAAGGGCGGCACCGTCGTCGGCGCCGTGCGGCACCCGCTGAACGCATCGGACTTCTCGTCCTTCCTGCTGCAGGCGCAGAACTCCAAGGCACAGATCCTGGGCCTGGCCAACGCGGGCGGCGACTTCGTCAACGCGGTGAAGGCGTCGAAGGAATTCGGCATCAACAAGACGATGAAGACGGCCGGCCTGCTGGTGTTCCTGAGCGACATCCACAGCCTGGGCCTGAAGAACACCGAAGGCCTGCTGCACACCACCAGCTGGTACTGGGACCTGAACGACGACACGCGCAAGTTCGCCAACCGGTTCTTCGAGAAGACCAAGCGCATGCCGACCGATGTGCAGGCCGCCGACTATTCGGCCACCATGACCTACCTGAAGGCTGTCGCGGCCGCGAAGACGACCGATTCCGACAAGGTGATGGCACAGCTCAAGAGCATGAAGATCGACGACTTCTACGGCAAGGGCCAGATCCGCGCCGATGGCAGCTTCATCCACGACATGTACCTGGTCGAGGCGAAGTCGCCCGCCGAGTCGAAGAAGCCCTGGGACTACCTGAAGGTCGTGGCCAAGCTTCCGGGCGAACAGGTGTTCACGACCAAGGCCGAAACCAAATGCGCGCTCTGGAAGTGATCCTTCCGTCGCTTTCTTCCATCCCACCCTCCATGGACGTGAACATGAAAAAAACCATTGCACTCTCCGCCGTTTCCCTGGCCATCGCGTTCGCAACCAGCGGCGTTCACGCCCAGGCGACCGACAAGGTCAAGATCGGCTTCATCACCGACATGTCGAGCCTGTACGCCGACGTGGAAGGCAAGAACGGCGCGTTGGCCATCCAGATGGCCATCGACGACTTCGGTGGCAAGGTCAACGGCATGCCGATCGAGCTGCTCACGGCCGACCACCAGAACAAGGCGGACATCGCGGCCTCGAAGGCGCGCGAGTGGATCGACACGCAGGGCCTGACGATGCTCTTCGGCGGCACCAGCTCCGGCACCGGGCTGGCCATGGCCAAGGTGGCACAGGAAAAGAAGCGTGTTTTCATGGTGAACGGGGCCGGCAGCTCGGCGCTCACCAATGAGCAATGCACCCCGTACACGGTGCACTACGCCTACGACACGGTGGCGCTCGCCAAGGGCACCGGCGCGGCGGTGATCGCGCGCGGCGACAAGAACTGGTTCTTCCTGACGGCCGACTACGCCTTCGGCCATGCGCTCGAAGCCGATGCGAGCAAGGTCGTGAAGGAGAAGGGCGGCACGGTGGTGGGTGCGGTCCGGACGCCGCTCAACACGTCGGACTTCTCGTCCTTCCTGCTGCAGGCGCAGAACTCGAAGGCGCAGGTGCTGGCGCTGGCCAATGCGGGCGGCGACACCATCAACTCGATCAAGTCGGCGCGCGAGTTCGGCATCACGAAGTCGATGAAGATGGTCGGCCTGCTGGTGTTCGTCACCGACATCCACAGCCTGGGCCTGAAGAACACCGAAGGCCTGCTGCTCACGACGAGCTGGGACTGGAACCTCGACGACAAGACGCGCGCCTTCGGCAAGAAGTTCTTCGAGAAGACCAAGCGCATGCCGACCGACATCCAGGCGGCTGACTACTCGGCCACCATGACCTACTTGAAGGCCCTGCAGGCCACCAAGACCACCGACGCCGACAAGGTGATGGAATACATCAAGAAGACACCGATCGACGACTTCTATGCCAAGGGCTACGTGCGTGCCGACGGCCGTTTCGTGCACGACATGTACCTGATGCAGGTGAAGTCGCCAGCCGAGTCCAAGCAGCCGTGGGATTACTACAAGGTGGTCCAGAAGCTCAAGGGCGAGGACGTGTTCACGACCAAGGCCGAGTCGCGCTGCTCGCTCTGGAAGTAGTCGTCGGCCATCGGGCGCGGGCGGGTCGGCCGGCCGCCCCACCGCTGAATCAGAAACTCGATCGTTGTTGTTGAAGCGTCTTCCATGAATATCTCCATGCCGGCCTTGTTGAGCCAGCTCCTTCTGGGGCTGGTCAACGGCTCGTTCTACGCGATCCTGAGCCTGGGGCTGGCCGTGATCTTCGGCCTGCTCAACGTGATCAACTTCGCCCACGGGGCGCTGTTCATGCTGGGGGCGGTGCTCAGCTGGATGGCGATGGAGTACTTCGGCATCAACTACTGGGTGATGCTGCTGGCGGCACCGATCATCGTCGGCCTGTTCGGCGTGTTGATCGAGCGGCTGCTGCTGCGCTGGATCTACAAGCTCGACCACCTTTACGGCCTGCTGCTCACGCTCGGCCTCACGCTGCTGATCGAGGGCGTGTTCCGCTCGGTGTATGGCGTCTCGGGCCTGGCCTACGACGCACCCGATGCGCTCTCCAGCGCCACCGACCTCGGCTTCATGGTGCTGCCGAACTACCGCGCCTGGGTGGTGGTCGCGTCGCTGGTGATCTGTTTCGCCACCTGGTATGTCATCGAGAAGACCCGCCTGGGTGCCTACCTGCGGGCGGGCACCGAGAACCCGCGGCTGGTCGAGGCTTTCGGCGTCAACGTGCCGCTGATGATCACGCTGACCTATGCCTTCGGCTGTGCGCTGGCGGCCTTCGCCGGCGTGCTGGCGGCGCCGGTGATGCAGGTGTCGCCGCTGATGGGGCAGAACCTCATCATCGTGGTCTTCGCGGTGGTCGTGATCGGTGGCATGGGCTCGATCATGGGCGCCATTCTCACCGGCCTGGGCCTGGGCATTGTCGAAGGCCTCACCAAGGTGTTCTATCCGGAGGCTTCCTCCACCGTCGTGTTCGTGATCATGGTCATCGTGCTGCTCATCCGCCCGGCCGGCCTGTTCGGCAAAGAGAAGTGAGAAGCCGCATGAAGAAGATTTCCAACGCCATCTACCTGCTGCTGCTCGTCGGCCTGGTTCTCGCGCCGTTCTTCGGCGCCTACCCGGTGTTCGTGATGAAGCTGATGTGCTTCGCGCTGTTCGCCTCGGCCTTCAACCTGCTGCTGGGCTACACCGGGCTGCTGTCCTTCGGCCATGCGGCCTTCCTGGGCGGCTCGGCCTACGTGGCCGGCCACGCCATCAAGGTCTGGGGCCTGACACCCGAGCTCGGCCTGCTGGCCGGCACGCTGGCCGGTGCGCTCATGGGCTGGCTCTTCGGCGTGCTCGCGATTCGCCGGCAGGGCATCTACTTCGCGATGATCACGCTGGCGCTCGCGCAGATGATGTTCTTCGTCGCGCTGCAGGCGAAGTTCACCGGCGGCGAGGACGGCCTGCAGGGCGTGCCGCGCGGCAAGCTGTTCGGCGTGATCGACCTGTCGAACGACCTCACGATGTACTACGTCGCGCTGGTCATCGTGGTCGCCGCGTTTCTGCTGATCGTGCGCACCATCCATTCGCCCTTCGGCCAGGTGCTCAAGGGCATCAAGGAGAACGAGCCGCGTGCGCTGTCGCTGGGCTACGACGTGAGCCGCTTCAAGCTGCTGGCCTTCGTCATCTCGGCCGCGCTGTCGGGCCTGGCGGGCTCGCTCAAGACGCTGGTGCTGGGCTTCGCCACGCTGTCCGATGTGCACTGGACGGCGTCGGGCCAGGTCATCCTGATGACGCTGGTGGGCGGGCTGGGCACGCTGTCGGGCCCGATCGTCGGTTCGGCGGTCGTGGTGTTACTGGAGAACAAGATCGGCGAGCTGGGCAACTTCCTGGCGCGTGTCACCACGGTCGACTGGTTCAACACGCTGGGTGAGTCGGTGACCATGGTCACGGGCCTGATCTTCGTGATCTGCGTGCTCGCCTTCCGCAAGGGCATCATGGGCGAGATCATCGCTTTCATCGAGCGGCGGCGCGGCAAGCGCGCCTGAAGCCTCCCAGATTCCTCCGCAGTCGCTGCCCATCATGGCAGCATGCATTTTTCAAACTCTCGCCTGCTGGGCGCAGCCACTGCGGTGGCTGGCGCTCTGGCAGCGCTCGCGGCACCGACCGCCTGGGCCATCGAGCCTTTCGCCGTGCGCGATATCCGTGTGGAGGGCCTCCAGCGCGTGGAGCCCGGCACCGTCTTCGCCACCGTTCCGTTGCATGTCGGCGACACCTACACCGACGAGCGTGGCTCGGCATCCATCCGTGCGCTGTTCGAACTCGGGGTCTTCAAGGATGTGCGCATCGACGTGCGCGACGGCACGCTGATCGTCATCGTGGAAGAGCGCCCGACCGTGGCTGGTGTCGACTTCGTCGGCGCCAAGGAGTTCGACACCAAGGCACTGCTCAAGGCGCTGGCCGAGGTCGGCCTGGCCGAAGGGCGGGCCTACGACAAGGCATTGACCGACCGCGCCGAGCAGGAAATCAAGCGCCAGTACGTGAGCCGCAGCCTCTACAACGCGACGGTGGTGACCACCGTCACGCCGATCGACCGCAACCGCGTGAACCTGAATTTCAACGTGACGGAAGGCGAGCCCGCACGCATCCGCGAGATCCACATCGTGGGCCAGAAGGCCTTCTCGGAAGACACGCTGCTGAGCCTGTTCGATCAGGACAGCGGCGGCTGGATGAGCTGGTACACCAAGTCGAACCAGTACTC
>CALRYR010000251.1:0-6449 GCA_943372425.1 Variovorax sp. YR752
GCTCGTGCTTGTCGTCCATCTTCACGCCGGTCGGGATGCCGCGGCCGTTGTCGGTGACGGAGATCGAGTTGTCGCTGTGGATGGTGACGACGATGTCGTCGCAATGGCCGGCCAGCGCCTCGTCGATCGAGTTGTCGACCACCTCGAACACCAGGTGGTGCAGGCCGGTGCCGTCGGAGGTGTCGCCGATGTACATGCCGGGCCGCTTGCGCACGGCTTCCAGGCCTTCGAGGATGGTGATCGAGCCTTCGCCGTACGAGGTGTCGGGTGGCGTGACCTCGATCGGGATCGCGCTGTCGATTTCAGGCGTGTAGACCGGCTCGCTGTGCGGTGCTGCCGGCTTGTTTTCTTCGCTCATTGGGGACACATCCTCTCTGGGGAAACGGGTTCTGGGGTCTCTTGAAAGACCCAACCCGCGGCGGCCGCGGGTTGTGGGTGCAAGGGCTGTCGACGGAAACGCGTCAAATGCGCATTGGCATCACGACGTACTTGAAGGTCTCGTTCTCGGGAATCGTCAGCAGCGCGGAGCTGTTGGAGTCGGCCAGGTCGAGCTTGACCATGTCCTGGCTCATGTTCGACAGCGCGTCGATCAGGTAGGTCACGTTGAAGCCGATCTCGATGGCGTCGCCGCCGTAGTCGATGTCGAGTTCGTCCTGGGCTTCTTCCTGCTCGGCGTTGTTCGACGCGATGCGCAGCGTGCCGGGCTCGAGGTTGAGCCGCACGCCCTTGAACTTGTCCGAGGTCAGGATGGCGGTGCGCTGCAGGCTCGCCAGCAGCGTGGCGCGGCCCAGCGTGACGCTGTTCTTGTGGGCCTTCGGGATCACGCGGTTGTAGTCGGGGAACTTGCCCTCGACCAGCTTGGTGACGAATTCCATGCCGCCGAAGCTGAACTTCGCCTGGTTGTTCGCGAACTGCATCTCGATGGCGCCTTCGGCGTCGGACAGCAGGCGCTGCATCTCGATCACGGTCTTGCGCGGCAGGATGACTTCCTGGCGCGGCACCTCGACCTCGAGCGTGGCGGAAGCGAAGGCCAGGCGGTGGCCATCGGTGGCCACCAGGCTCAGCTGCTTGCCCTCGGCCACGAACAGGATGCCGTTGAGGTAGTAGCGGATGTCGTGCACCGCCATCGCGAACGACACCTGCTGGAGCAGGTCCTTCAGCGTCTTCTGCGGCACGCTGAAGACCGGGCCGAAGTTGGCGGCTTCCTGCACCAGCGGGAAGTCTTCCGCTGGCAGCGATTGCAGCGTGAAGCGGCTCTTGCCGCCCTTGAGCACCAGCTTGGCCGCACTCGACTCGAGGCTCACCGTCTGGTCGGTCGGCATGGTGCGCAGGATGTCGATCAGCTTGCGCGCGCCGATGGTCGTGGTGAAGTTGCCTTCGTCCCCGCCCAGTTCGGCCGTCGTGCGGATCTGGATCTCCAGGTCGCTGGTCGTGAGCTGCAGCTGGCCGCCGGTCTTGCGGATCAGCACGTTGGCCAGGATCGGCAGCGTGTGGCGCCGCTCCACGATGCCCGCCACCGACTGCAGCGCGGCGAGAACTTTGTCTTGTGTTGCCTTCAGGACGATCATCTTCTACCTCTTCCTCGTTCGTTCGATTCGTTAGTCGTGCAGTGCCGAGATTAGCCGGTGCCGGTGACTAGCCCTTGAGGGTCTGTTCGAGCACGTGGAGCTGCTGGTTGAGCTCGGTGAGCTGCTGGCGCTCGCCCGAGATCTTGCGCACCGCGTGCAGCACGGTCGTGTGGTCGCGGCCACCGAAAAGCTCGCCGATTTCCGGCAGGCTCTTCTGCGTCAGCTCCTTGGCCAGGTACATCGCGATCTGCCGCGGCCGCGCGATGCTGGCCGGGCGCTTCTTGCTGTACATGTCGGCGACCTTGATCTTGTAGTAGTCGGCCACCGTCTTCTGGATGTTTTCCACCGAGATCTGGCGATTCTGGATCGACAGCAGATCGCGCAGCGCCTCGCGCGCCAGGGCGATCGAGATCTCCTTCTGGTTGAAGCGCGAGTAGGCGAGGATCTTGCGCAGCGCGCCTTCGAGCTCGCGCACGTTCGAGCGCACGTTCTTCGCGACGAAGAAAGCGACCTCTTCCGGCATCTCGGCCGATTCGGCGCGCGCCTTGTTGATCAGGATAGCCACGCGCATCTCGAGCTCGGGCGGCTCGATCGCCACCGTGAGACCCGAATCGAAGCGCGACACCAGCCGCTCATGGATGTCGGCCAGGCCCTTCGGATAGGTGTCGCTCGTCATCACGATGTGCGACTTCTTGGCGAGCAAGGCCTCAAACGCGTTGAAGAATTCTTCCTGCGTGCGGTCCTTGTTGGCGAAGAACTGCACGTCATCGATCAGCAGCAGGTCGAGCGAGTGGTAGCGCTCCTTGAACTCGTCGAAGGTCTTGCGTTGGTAGGCCTTGACCACATCCGACACGAACTGTTCAGCGTGGATGTAGAGAACTTTGGAATCAGGCCGGTCGGCCAGCAGCCGGTTGCCCACCGCATGCATCAGGTGGGTCTTGCCCAGGCCGACGCCGCCGTAGATGAACAACGGGTTGTACAGGTGCCCCGGCATGCCCGACACGTGCATGGCCGCCGCGCGCGCCATGCGGTTGGCGGTGCCCTCGACCAGGGTGTCGAAGGTGAGGCCGGAATTCAGGCGGTTCTTGAAGGTGGCCGAGGCCGCGTCCTCGCCCAGGCCGGCCACGTCGCGCGGCACATCCGTCTCAGCCATGACGGCTACGGGTGCACTGCGCACGGGCGCCTCCCGCGGAGCGAGCGCTAACTCAACGTGCACCGACTGGCCGTAGATCTTCTCGGCCATGGCCGCGATCTTGCTGGCGTACTGGGCCCGGATCCAGTCGAGCTTGAAGCGGTTCGCGACGAACACGGTCATGCGCGACAGGTCGTCCGTGACCTGTGCGGTCAGCGGCTTGATCCAGGTGTTGAACTGTTGCTCGGACAGCTCCTGCGCGAGTTGGTCGACGCAGGCCTGCCAGAGGCTGTCACCCGCGCCGTCGTTCGGCATGGGCGGTTTGGAAGGGGGTTCCCTCGGTCATTTTTCTGGTTGTCGTGTTGTGGATAGCTGCCTTGTCAGGGCGACGGGCATTCTAACTTGTCAAAACCTTATCCACACCCGCGTCGAGGACCGATTTGTCCCGTGGCGCATGCCCCTGCGCAGGGCTGGATTTGTCGCTTCGGCAATTGTTTGTGATAATCGCGGGTTTCCCTGAAAACCTCTTTGTGTGTTTCGGGGCGTCAACCCTCGCCGGTGCAATCGATCAACGGCGGGTTCCTAGGAAAAGCATCATGAAACGCACTTACCAAGCCTCCAAAGTCCGCCGCGCCCGTACCCACGGCTTCCTGGTCCGCATGAAGACCCGCGGCGGCCGTGCCGTCATCAACGCTCGCCGCGCCAAGGGCCGCAAGCGTCTGGCCGTCTAAGGCCGGAACGACGGCACCCTTGCAGGATTCGCCGCCTCCGCCCGCAGCCCCCATCGGCGCGCAGCGGGCGGTTCCCATGCAGCGGCTCCAGACCCGCGCGCAGTTCCAGGCCGTCCTCGCAGGCGCCACCGTGGCGCGCACCGCCCATTTCGCATTGCATCGCTGCGCGCTCGACGCGCCGGCGGGCGCTGTGCCGCTCTTCGGCGGCGCGGATGCGGTGTGGATCGGCGCCATGGTGCCCAAGCGCTGGGCCCGCCGCGCGGTCACGCGCAATGCCATCAAGCGACAGATCTACACCGTGAGCGCACAGGCCGACACCCCGTTGCCGACCGCTGCGCACGTGGTGCGCTTGCGCGCCGGTTTCGATCGCACCCAGTTCGTGAGCGCCACGTCGGACAAGCTCAAGGCCGCAGTGCGCGCCGAACTGCATCAACTGCTCCAGCGAGCCCGGGCGGCGCGCGCATGATCCGGCGCGTGCTCATCGGCCTCGTCAAGGGCTATCGGCTGCTGCTGAGCCCCTGGCTCGGGCCGTCGTGCCGTTTCGAGCCGACCTGTTCCGTGTATGCCATCGAGGCGCTCGAGCGCCATGGCGCTGCCAAGGGCAGCTATCTCACCCTGCACCGCATCGCGCGCTGCCAGCCCTGGTGCCAGGGCGGCCACGATCCGGTGCCTCCCACGAAGGCTGAGCGCGACGCTTCGCGATCGTTGTTCGCCTTTCTCTCCTCCGACAAGAAGTCTTCTTCATGAACGATATTCGCCGCACCATCCTGCTGGTGATCTTTGGTTTCTCGCTGGTGATGCTGTGGGACCAGTGGCAGGTCCACAACGGCAACAAGCCGACTTTCCTGCCTTCGAGGACGGCCCAGCCGGCGGCCAATACCGCACCGGCATCGCCCGATGCCGCGACCGGTGGGCTTCCGACGGCTGCGGGCGGCACCGCGAGTGCGGCAGCGGTGCCCACGCAGGGTGCTCCGGCAGCCACCGGTGAGAAGGTGAAGATCACGACCGACGTGTTTTCCGCGGTCATCGACGGCCAGGGCGGGACGCTCTCGGAGCTCCAACTGCGCAAGTATGACGAGGCGACCAACAACGGCGGGTTGATCGAAACCTTCCATCGGCTCATGGGTAACCCGCCGGCACCCAACGTCATCAAGGACGTCAGGCTGATGGAAGACGGTTCGGCCGCGACACGCTATGTGGCCCAGACCGGCCTGCTCAACACCGTGGACAGCGGTGACCGCTTTCCGAACCACCTGACGCCGATGACGGCGACGCCTGGCCCGCGGACGCTGGCCGATGGGCAGAACACGCTGGAGGTGGCGTTCGAGTCGGCACCCGCCGGTGGTCTCAAGTACGTCAAGACCTATGTGTTCACCCGCGGCGACTACGCCATCCGCGTGAAGCACCAGGTGGTCAACGTGGGCGACCAGCCGCGCGACGCGCAGCTGTACCTGCAGTTCGTGCGCCACGGCACCGTGGCAGCCGGCACCATGTTCGGCACCAACACCTTCACCGGCCCGGCGCTCTACACGGACGAGAAGAAGTTCCACAAGGTCGCGTTCGCCGACATCACGAAGAACAAGGCCGAACTGCCGCCGCCCGCCAACAACGGCTGGATTGCGATGGTGCAGCACTACTTCGTGTCGGCCTGGTTGCTCAACGTCCCCGGCAGCGACAACCTGAAGCGTGAATTCCGTGTGGCCGATCTGGGCAACAACCTGTACTCGGTGGCGATGGTGCTGCCGCTGCAGAAGCTGGCGCCCGGCGCATCGCAGACGATCGACAGCAGCCTGTTCGCCGGCCCTGAAGAAGAGAAGAAGCTCGAGGCTCTGGCGCCCGGCCTCGAACTGGTCAAGGACTACGGCATCTTCACGATCATCTCGAAGCCGCTGTACTGGCTGCTGAACCAGCTGCACGGCATCCTGGGCAATTGGGGCTGGGCCATCGTCGCGCTGGTCGTGTTGCTGAAGGGCGCCTTCTACTGGCTCAACGCCAAGGCCTACGCGAGCATGGCCAAAATGAAGGCCATCAACCCGAAGATCATGGAGATGCGCGAGCGCCTGAAGGACAAGCCGCAGGAGATGCAGCAGGAGATGATGCGGATCTACAAGACCGAGAAGGTCAACCCGATGGGCGGCTGCTTCCCCATCGTGATCCAGATCCCGGTGTTCATCGCGCTCTACTGGGTGCTGCTGTCGTCGGTCGAAATGCGCCATGCGCCGTGGATCGGCTGGATCCATGACCTCTCGGCACCCGATCCGTGGTTCATCCTGCCGGTCATCATGACCGCCACCTCGCTGTTCCAGACCTGGCTCAACCCGACGCCGCCGGACCCGATGCAGGCCAAGCTGATGTGGATCATGCCGCTGGCCTTCAGCGTGATGTTCATCTTCTTCCCGGCCGGCCTGGTGCTGTACTGGATCACGAACAACACGCTGTCGATCGCGCAACAGTGGTTCATCAACAAGCGGCTGGGCGTGCTGGGCAAGTAGCCCGGGCCTCACGCTGACCTGCCCCGAGGGCCGCGCAAGCGGCCCTTTTCCATGGCAACGATCGCAACTGCGAAACAATAGGTCCTCCATGCTCGCCCGCGCCTCCGACCCGATCGTCGCCATCGCCACCGCTTCCGGCCGCGGGGCGGTCGGTATCGTGCGCGTGTCGGGGCGCGAACTCGGCCCGCTGATCGCCGCCCTGTGCGGCCGCGCGCTGAAGCCGCGCGAGGCGACCTACCTCCCCTTCGTCGACGCCAGCGGCGAGGCCATCGACCGCGGGCTCGCCCTGCACTTCCCGGCGCCGCATTCCTTCACCGGCGAGGACGTGCTCGAGCTGCAGGCGCACGGCGGCGCCGTCGTGCTGCAGCTGCTGCTCGCGCGCTGCCTGGAGGCGGCGGCCGAGGTCGATCCGTCCAGCGGCAAGCCGCGGCTGCGTGGGTTGCGCGTGGCCGAGCCGGGCGAATTCAGCCAGCGCGCCTTCCTCAACGGCAAGATCGACCTGGCGCAGGCCGAGGCGATCGCCGAC
>CALRYR010000252.1:0-6442 GCA_943372425.1 Variovorax sp. YR752
CAGCCTCGCGCCATCCCGCTCGACGAAGCCGTCGGCCACCTTCAGCCGGATGCCGTGGCCGCGGGTGCGGCAGGCTTCGACCTGGTCGAGCAACTGCTGAAGCTGGGCTTCGCTCGGGACCGCGCGGTGCGCGGTGCGCAGCCAATGCCGCAAGGCGTTGGCGCAGCGTTCGCGCGACAGGGCCTGCAACGCGTCGATGGCTGGTGGCATACCCGCGATCGCGAGATCGATCTCTGCCAACTCGGCCAGCAAGGCCGACGCGCGCGCCGCATTGCGGGCACTGCGCGCGAAGGTGTCGCGGAACTGCGGCAAGGCCTCGGCGAGCGCCGGCAGCACCCGCCGGCGGATGCGGTTGCGCGTGTAACGCTCGTCGGTGTTGCTCGGGTCTTCGATGAACGGAATGGCTTCGGCCGCGAGCCATGTGCGCAGCTCGGTCGCCGGCACATCGAGCAAGGGCCGATGGAAGCGAATGCCGTGCCGCGTCATCTCGCGCGGCATCGCGGCCAGGCCATCGAGCCCCGCGCCGCGGCCGAGCGCGATCAGCATCGTCTCGACCTGATCGTCCGCATGCTGTGCGAGCAGGACGTCCTGCAGCCCCTGCTCCGACGCCAGCACCGCCAGCGTGGCGTAGCGCGCGCGCCGCGCCGCGTCCTCGGGACTGTCGCCGCTGTCATGGCGGGCATCGACCCGGCCGATGTGCAGCGGCACGCCCAGCGCGTCGCAGGTGGTCGCGCAATGGCGCTCGAAATCATCCGCCGCCGACTGAAGGCCGTGGTGAACGTGCAGCGCATGCACCTGCCCCGGCCAGCGCACCGCCGCCGCGTGCAGCAAGGCCGTCGAATCGGCGCCACCGCTGTACGCAACGCCCAGCGGAAGCGACACCGCCCACGAGGCGAGCGCGCGGGCGGCGGGGTTGTCCATGGTGAAAGGCGGACCGGAACCGGGCCGCAAGCACGTCAGCGGGTGCTGTCGGCCTTGGTGTCCGAGAAGCGGCCGTAGCTCTGCAGGCGCTCGTAGCGACGCTCCAGCAGTTCCTTCACCTTCAGGTCGCTGACCTGGCGGAAGGCATCGTTCAAGGCGCGCTTAAGGAAAGCCGCCATCTGCTTGTGGTCGCGGTGCGCGCCGCCGACCGGCTCGTTCACGATCTTGTCGACCAGGCCGAGCGCCTTCAGCCGGTGGGCCGTGATACCCAGCGCGTCGGCCGCTTCCTGTGCCTTCTCGCTGGTCTTCCACAGGATCGAGGCACAGCCCTCGGGGCTGATCACCGAATAGATCGAGTACTGCAGCATCACCAGCTGGTCGCCCACCGAAATCGCCAGCGCGCCGCCGGAGCCGCCCTCGCCGATGATGGTGACGATGATCGGCACCTCCAGCTGCGCCATCTCGAAGATGTTGCGGCCGATGGCTTCCGACTGCCCTCGCTCTTCCGCGTCGATGCCGGGGTAAGCGCCCGGTGTGTCGACGAAGGTGAAGACCGGCAGCTTGAACTTCTCGGCCGTCTTCATCAGGCGCAGCGCCTTGCGGTAGCCCTCAGGCTTGCTCATGCCGAAGTTGCGCGCGGTGCGCTCCTTCGTGTCGCGGCCCTTCTGGTGGCCGATGACCATGCAGGGCACGCCGTTGAAGCGCGCCAGCCCGCCGATGATCGACAGGTCGTCCGAGAAATGGCGGTCGCCATGCAGCTCGACGAAGTCGGTGAAGATCTCGTGGACGTAGTCGAGCGTGTAGGGGCGCTCCGGATGCCGGGCGATCTTGGTGATCTTCCAGGGCGTCAGGTCGCTGTAGATGTCCTTGGTGAGCTGCTGGCTCTTCTTGCTGAGCTGGTCGATCTCTTCCGAGATGTCGACCGCTGATTCCGTCTGCACATAGCGCAGTTCTTCAATCTTGCCTTCGAGTTCAGCGATGGGCTGCTCGAAGTCGAGGAAGGTTCGTTTCGCCAACGTCTTCTCCAGTGTTTAGTACGCGACCGGTACCGGGTCGAGCGACCGCCAAATATACCAAGTCGCCACGCTGCAATAAGGCGCCCAGCCCACGCCCACCTCGCGCAGGTCGCTGCGGCTGACCGGTTCGCCCGAAAAGTAGTTCTGGCTCACGCCGTTGATCAGGCCGATGTCGTCCAGCGGCAGCACGTTGGGGCGCATGAGGTGGAAGATGAGGAACATCTCTGCGGTCCAGCGACCGATCCCGCGGATCGCCACCAGCTCGTCGATGATCATCTCGTCGGTCATGTCCTTCCAGGCGTCGATGTGCACGGCGCCGGAATCGAAATGGATGGCAAGGTCGACCAGGTACTCGACCTTGCGCGCCGACAGCCCGGCCGCGCGCATGTCGTCGACCTTGAGCTTGAGCACGTTGCGCGGCGTCATCTTGCGCGGCAGCGCCTCGAAACGGTCCCAGACGGACTGCGCCGCCTTCACGGATATCTGCTGGCCGACGATGCTGCGCGCCAGCGTGGTGAAGGCGTCGCCGCGCGACTCCAGGCAGGCGTCGCCGAACTGCGGAATGAGCCGCTTCATCACCCGGTCCTTTTTGGACAGGTGCTTGCAGGCTTCCACCCAGTAGTCGGGCGTGATGATCTTGACGGGCAGGGCAACGGCGGGCGACATCGGGGTCCGGTCCTTCACTGCGCCGCAGCCCAGGTCGTGCCTGTGGCTGAATCTTTGAGCACGATGCCTTGCGCGAGCAGGTCGTTGCGGATGCGGTCGGCCTCGGCAAAGTTCTTCGCGGCCTTGGCCGCCGCGCGTTGCGAGATCAGCACCTGAATGGCGGCATCGTCGAGCGCACTGCCCGACTGAAGGAACTGCTGCGGGTCGCCCTGCAGCAGGCCCAGCGTACCGGCCAACGCCTTCAGCAGGCCGGCCGTCTCGGCCGATGCGGTGCGATTCACCTCGCCCGCCAGATCGAACAGCACGGCGATCGCCTCGGGCGTGCCGAAGTCCTCGTCCATCGCCGACTTGAAGCGCGCAGCCTGCGGCTGCGACCAGTCGATGGCCACCGTGGCCGGCGCCACCGAATGCAGTGCGGTGTACAGCCGCTTGAGCGCGTTGCGCGCGTCGTCCAGATGCGCATCGCTGTAGTTCAGCGGGCTGCGGTAGTGCGTGCGCACAAGGAAGAAGCGCAGCGTCTCGCGGTCGTACTTCTGCAGCACCTCGCGGATGGTGAAGAAGTTGCCCAGGCTCTTGGACATCTTCTCGTTGTCCACGCGCACGAAGCCGTTGTGCATCCACACCTTGGCCAGCGGTTGGCCGTGCGCACCCTCGCTCTGCGCGATCTCGTTCTCGTGGTGCGGGAACTGCAGGTCGGCGCCGCCGCCGTGGATATCGAAGGTTTCCCCCAGGGTGGCGCAGCTCATGGCCGAGCACTCGATGTGCCAGCCCGGCCGGCCCGAACCGAAGGGGCTGGCCCACTTCACCTCGGCCGGCTCGGTCGGCTTCGACGCCTTCCAGAGCACGAAGTCGAGCGGGTCGTCCTTGCCGTCGAGCACCGCGACACGTTCGCCCGCATGCAGCTCGTCGAGCGACTTGCCCGACAGCTTGCCGTAGCCAGGAAACTTGCGCACAGCGTAGTTCACGTCGCCCATCGGCGAACGGTAGGCCAAGCCCTTCTGCTCGAGCGTCTCGATGATGCCGAGCATCTGCGGCACGTACTCGGTGGCACGCGGCTCGATGGTCGGCGGCTCGATGCCGAGCGCGGCGATGTCTTCGTGCATCAGCGCGATCATCTCGTCGGTCAGCGCGCGGATCGTGATGCCGCGCTTGACCGCGCGCTCGATGATCTTGTCGTCGATGTCGGTGATGTTGCGCACGTAGGTGACGTCGAGGCCGGTGGCGCGCAGCCAGCGCTGCACGACGTCGAAGGCCATCATCATCCGCGCATGGCCGATGTGGCACAGGTCGTACACGGTCATGCCGCAGACGTACATGCGCACCTGGCCGGGTTGCAGTGGAGAAAAGTCCTCCAGTTCACGCGACAGCGTGTTGTAGATGCGCAGACTCATGGAAATCGAAAAGCGTCGGCATGCGGCTCATGCGACGCACGCGAACAAGGTTTTGTCAGGGGTGTGGGGGTTGCCGCACGAGGGGTTTGGCTCAGCCCCTCGGCTACAATCGCGCCCAGTATAAACGGCCCCTGCGGGGCATCTTCCGCCAATCCTCGGGTGCGCCCCGAAGCCCGCGCCGGACCCTCTTCCCGAGCCTCATGAAGCAAGCCGTCACCCTCCTCCCGTCCTCCCTGTCTTTCCGCCCGGCCGTGCGCGTGCTCGGCGCCCTGCTGTTCGCGGCCGCTGCCACGATGGCGCACGCCGACGACTACGCCGACGTCAACCAGTTGCTGCGCCAGGGCAAGGCCCCCGAGGCACTGGCCAAGGCCGATGCCTACATCGCCGGCAAGCCGCGCGATCCGCAGATGCGCTTTCTGCGCGGCGTGATCCTCACCGAGCAGGGCAAGACGGCCGACGCGACCACGGCATTCGTACAGCTCACGCAGGACTTCCCCGAACTGCCCGAGCCCTACAACAACCTGGCGGCGCTCTATGCGCAGCAGAGCAAATTCGACCTGGCGCGCGATGCGCTGGAGAACGCGATCCGCCTGAACCCGAACTACGCCACGGCGCACGAGAACCTCGGCGACGTGTATGCGCGGCTCGCGGCGCAGTCCTATGCGAAGGCGCAGCAGCTCGCGTCCACCAACGCCAGCGCGGCACCCAAGCTCGCGCTGATCCGCCAGATCTTCACCGGCACGCCGGCGACGGTCTCGTCACTGCCGGCTGCGCCGGCCGAAGCGCGCAAACAGACGCACACCAAGTAAGACGCGCAGCCGCTCGCGCCCGGAGGCGCACGGCGACGCCGAGGCACGTCCACTCCTGCAGAAAGCGAGTCATTCCTTGAGCTTCCAGATCCTCTCGCGCCGCACGGCGCTGGTCCTCGCCGCCACGCTGACCCTGGGCGCCAGCGCCTGGGCGCAAGGTGCGGCACCGCGCGTGAAGCTGGCCACGTCGGCCGGCGACATCGTCGTCGAACTCGCGCCCGAGAAGGCGCCGAAGACGGTCGCGAACTTCCTCCAGTACGTCAACGACAAGCACTACGACGGCACGGTGTTCCACCGCGTCATCGACGGCTTCATGATCCAGGGCGGCGGCTTCACCGCCGACATGCGCCAGAAGCCGACACGCGCACCGGTGCCGCTGGAGGCCTCGAATGGCCTCAAAAACGCCAGGTACACGATCGCCATGGCGCGCACCGGCGACCCGAATTCGGCAACATCTCAGTTCTTCATCAACGTGAAGGACAACGCGATGCTCGACGCCCCCAACCCGGACGGCTACGGCTACACCGTGTTCGGCAAGGTCGTCGCGGGCACCGACGTGGTCGACAAGATCCGCGCCGTGCAAACGGGCAACAAGGGCGGCATGCAGAACGTGCCGCTCGACACCATCACCATCCAGTCCGCCACCGTCGTGGCGAAGTAACCCAGGAGCCATCCATGAGCAACCCCCAAGTCGAACTCGTCATCACCGGCCAGGGCACCATCACCCTCGAACTCGACCGCGCCAAGGCGCCGAAGTCGGTCGAGAACTTCATCGGCTACGTCAAGAGCGGCCACTACGACAACACGGTGTTCCACCGCGTGATCCCGGGCTTCATGGTGCAAGGCGGCGGCTTCGAGCCCGGCATGACGCAAAAGCCCACCGGCGCCGAGATCGAGAACGAGGCCAACAACGGCCTGAAGAACGACAAGTACACGGTCGCGATGGCCCGCACCAGCGCTCCGCACTCGGCCACCGCCCAGTTCTTCATCAACATCGCCGACAACGGCTTCCTGAACCACACCGCGCCCTCGGCGCAGGGCTGGGGCTACGCCGTGTTCGGCAAGGTGATCGCCGGTACCGAGGTGGTCGACAAGATCAAGGCCATCAAGACCGGCCGCAAGGGCTTTCACGACGACGTGCCGCTGGAAGACGTCGTGATCGAGAAGGCCACCGTCACGGTCGAGTAAGACCCTGGGCCGCACGGCATGCGCGAGCAGGCCTTTGCTGAACTCGTGGCGCCGGCCGCGTGGCACACGGTCGACCTGCTCTCCGACCTGCACCTGCAGGCGGACGAGCCGGCGACCTTCGACGCCTGGCGCGGCTACCTCGACACCACGCCGGCCGATGCGCTCTTCATCCTCGGCGACCTGTTCGAGGTCTGGGTCGGCGACGATGCCGCCGCCCTCCCCGGCTTCGAGGCGCAATGCGCCGAACTGCTGCGCGCGGCATCGCGGCGGCGGCCGGTCTTCTTCATGCACGGCAACCGTGACTTCCTCATGGGTGCCGATTTCGCCGCATGCTGCGGCCTCTCGCTGCTCGACGACCCGACGGTGCTCGTGCTGCACGGCGAACGCTGGCTGCTGAGCCACGGCGACGCGCTCTGTCTGGAAGACATCGACTACCTGAAGTTCCGCGCCG
>CALRYR010000253.1:0-6427 GCA_943372425.1 Variovorax sp. YR752
TGTCGCCCGTGGCCGCGGCCTTCCGTCAGGTGCTGCTGGGCGCTCAGCCTGCGCGCTGAGTTTGTGCGGACGCGCGGTCAGCGACGCTCGCGCGCTGCGAGCCCCTGGCTGACGGCGACCGCCACCGCGGTGGCGGCCATCATGGGCACCAGGAAGTCCTGCCCGACCTGCGTGAACTCGAGCAGCAGCACCACCGCCGTCACCGGCATGTTCGCAGAGGCCGCCAGGAACGCGGTGGCGCCGACGATGGCGCAGGCGCCGGGCGCCACCTGGAGGCCGAGCGCACCCGCACCGGCGGCCAGCAGGGTCGAGATCAGCGCACCAATCGTCAGCCCGGGCGTCATCAGCCCACCCGCTGCACCCGCGCGCAGGCAGGCCAGCGTCGCGACCACCTTCAGCACCAGCAGCACGGCCGCCAACTTCAGCGGCACCGCGCCGTCCAGCCCCAGTTGCACGACGCCCTTGCCGTTGCCGGGCAGTTGCGGAAACCAGACCGCCAGCAGGCCGATCGCCAGGAAGACCGCCATGCAGGCCGGAATCGCGCGTGCACCGTGAGGCGCCGTGCGCCGCGCCCAGTCGGCGAGCCGGGCATAGCGGTACGCGGCCCAGCCGAGCACCGGTCCGGCGAGCAGCGACCAGGCCAGCATGGCGGGCGAGGCCGAGTAGGGCGGGATCTCGTAGGCGTGCACGTCGCCCAGGCCGAGTTGCGCAATCCAGCTCGCGATCCAGCAGATGGCCATGGCCTGGGCGGCACGCGGCGCCGCGGTGGTGCGCAGCAGCACTTCGAGCACGAACAGCGCGCCGGCCAGCGGCACGTTGTAGACGGCGGCCAGCCCGGCACCCGCGCCGCAGGCGATGAGCACCCGCTGGTCCTCCGCCGTGAGGCCGAAGCGGCGCGACAGCAGGCCGCCGAACATGGCGCCGATCTCGCGCGGCGCGACCTCGCGTCCCAGCGGCGAGCCCAGGCCCACGGTGACGATCTGGAGCAGCGTATGGATGACGGTGGCTGCCGGTGGCATCGCCGGGCCGCCCGGCTCGATCGCACGCGAGATGCCGACCAGCGGCCGGGCATGGCGGCGCAGCGCCCACCAGCCCACGCCGGCCACCCCGCCGCACAGGGCGAGCGCCACCACACGGCGCCAGGCCGGTGCGCCGCTGACCCCGTCGAGAAAGCTCTGCGGGCCCATCAGCATGTCCAGGCTGTAGCCGTAGGCCAGGTGCTGCGTCAGCCGCAGCAGCAGCGCCAGCACCAGGCCGCCGAGGCCGGCCGCCACGCCCACCAGCACGCTCGCCAGCACCAGGCGCAGCACGCGGCCTGCGCGGCCGGGCGGGGTCACGATGAGCGAGTCGGGCACGCGGTGATCAGGCGGCGATGGGGGCTGGCTGGCCTCTGCTCAGGCCAGCAGGTCGGCGAGCGTGCGTGCGATGACCTTGGTGGCGCCGCGCAGATCGTCGAGCACCACGCGCTCGTCGTTGCGCTTGGCGTGCGACTCCAGCACGGTGCGTGGCCCGGCGCCGTAGATCACGCCTGGGATGCCGGCTTCTCCGTAGAGCCGCACGTCGGTGTAGAGCGGTGTGCCCATGGCCGGGATCGGCTCGCCGAAGATCGCCTGGCCGTGCGTCTGGATCGCGTCGACCAGCGGCTTGTTGCCGGCGAGCGGGCGCATCGAATTGGCCAGCAGCAGGCGCTTGATGTCGACCGTGATGCCGGCACATTCGGCCGCGGCGTCGGCGATCGCGCGGCGGATCGTGGCCTCGACCTCGGCCGGGTTCTCTTCCGGGATCATGCGGCGGTCGAGCTTGAACACGACCTTGCCGGGCACGACGTTGGTGTTGGTGCCGCCCTCGATGCGGCCGACGTTGAGGTACGGGTGCGTGATGCCTTCGACGGCCGACGTCACCTGCTTGTACAGCGCGTTCTGTGCGTACAGGGCGTTGAGGATGTGCACCGCACCCTGCAGCGCATCGACGCCGGTCGACGGGATGGCGGCGTGGGCCATCTTGCCGTGCACCGTCACTTCCATCTGCAGGCAGCCGTTGTGGGCGGTCACGACCTCGTAGCTGAAGCCGGCGGCGATCATCAGGTCGGGCTTCGTCAGCCCCTGGCTCAGCAGCCAGCCGGGACCGAGCAGGCCACCGAATTCCTCGTCGTAGGTGAAGTGCAGTTCGACCGCGCCCTTCGTCGGCTTGGCCACCGCTTCGAGCGCGCGCAGCGCGAAGGTGAAGCTGGCGAAGTCGCTCTTGCTCACGGCCGTTGCACGGCCGTACATCGCACCGCCCTCGATCTCGCCGCCGTACGGGTCGTGCGACCAGCCGTCGCCGGGCGGCACCACGTCGCCGTGCGCGTTGAGCGCCACCGTGCGGCCGGGGCCGTACTGGCGGCGCACGATCAGGTTGGTGATGGATTCGAGGCCGTAGTCCTGCACCTGCTGCGCCGGCACCGGGTGTTTCTGGGCGTGCAGGCCGAAGCCTTCGAGCAGTTCGGCGGTGCGGTCGGCGTGCGGCGCGTTGTTGCCGGGCGGCGTGTCGGTGGGCACGCGCACGAGCGCCTGCAGGAAGGTCACTTCCTCGTCGAAGTGGGCGTCGATCCAGGCGTCGAGCTTGGCGTAGTCGGTCATGGTGTGGCGGGCGTCTGTTCTTTGGCGAGGTCGTCGAGCAGGTGCTGGAAGGCCTTGACCGCCAGTTCGATGTCGTCGTTGGTGCTCGATTCGAGCGGGTTGTGGCTGATGCCGGCGTTCAGCCCGCGCACGAAGAGCATCGCCTGCGGCATCACTTCGTGCAGCTTCATCGCGTCGTGGCCCGCGCCGCTTGGCATGCGGAAGAGCGGCACGCCCAGGGCGTCGACCGCACGCTCCCAGCGCTGCTGCCACTCGGGTGCGCTGGGCGCAGCCGAGGCCTGCATGGCCAGTTCGCGCGTCTGGCGCAGGCCGCGGCGTTGCACGATCGCGTCGAGTTTGGCGAGCACGTCGGTCACCATCGCGTCGCGCTGGGCGTTGGTCGGCGCGCGCATGTCGAGGCTGAACTTGCAGCGACCCGGCACCACGTTGATGGAGCCGGTGGGCACCTCGAGCATGCCGACGGTGGCGACCGAGTCGCCGTCCTGCGCGGCGCGTTGCTCGGCGTAGACCATCAGTTCGGCCACCGCAGCCGCCGCGTCGCGCCGGCGGTCCATCGGCGTCGTGCCGGCGTGGCTTGCCATGCCTATCACCTCGCACACATAGCGCACGCCACCGTTGATGGAGGTGACGATGCCCAGCGGCAGCTCGAGCTCGTTGAGCACCGGGCCTTGCTCGATGTGCACCTCGACGAAGCCGAGGTAGCGCGCGGGGTCGCGCTGGATCGCGGGGATGTCCTGCTCGCGCAGGCCGGCTTGCTGCATGGCCTCACGCATGGTCACGCCCTGTGCGTCCTTCTGCGTGAGCCAGTCGGGGTTGAAGTGACCGATGAGCGCGCCCGAGCCGAGGAAGGTCGCCTTGTAGCGCTGGCCTTCCTCTTCGGCGAAGGCGACCACCTCGAAGCCGAAGGGCAGGCGGCGGCCCTGGCGCACCAGCTCGCGCACGCAGGCGATGGGCACGAAGATGCCCAGGCGCCCGTCGTACTTGCCGCCGTTGCGCACGGTGTCGTAGTGCGAGCCGGTGAGCAGGGCGCGCGCGCCCGGCACCGAAGCTTCGTAGCGGCCGACCACGTTGCCCACCGCATCGATCTCGACCGTGTCGAAGCCCACCTCGCGCATCAGCCCGGCGATCTGCGCGGCGCAGGCGCGGTGCGCGCCGGTCAGGTAGGTGACGGTGAGCTGGCCCTTCTCCTTGAAGCCGGGGTCGCTGTGCTCGGCGAGTTGCTCGTGCCAGTCCCACACGTCGTTGCCCAGCGCGGGCGTCACGCCGAACTTGTCGTTCAGGCGGATCTCGGCGATGCGGTGGATGTTGCGCAGCGACTCGGCACGCTCGAAGTCAGCGTGGTTGTCCACGCGGCGCTCGAAGGTGTCGATGATCTCCTGCTTCTGCAGACCGGTGCCGCGCGGTCCGCGCACCGCGAGGATGAAGGGGAAGCCGAACTTCGCGCCGTAGGCCGCGTTGAGTTGGCGGATTTTCTCCAGTTCTTCGGGCGTGCAGTCGGTCAGGCCGGCCTTGCGCTGCTCGTTGGTCGATTCCGCGGTCAGCGTGTTCGCGACCATCGCCTTCCCGGCGAGTTCAGGGTGGGCGCGGATCAGTCCCAGCTGGGCATCCGCACCGGCGTCGTTCACAACCCGCGCCATCGCATGCTTGAGGTGCTGCAGCGAACGGAACGGGCGCGCCGCCAGCGCCTTCTCGGCGATCCACGGCGAATGCTCGTACACGCCGTCGAGCAGGGCGACCGCTTCGGTGGGTGATGCGGCGTTGAGTTGGTCGATGCTCAGGGGCATGTCATTCTCCTGCGGTGGGCTGGAACGGGTGCACCTGCTTCCAGTGCCGGGCGATGTCGATGCGGCGGCAGACCCACACGCGTTCGTGGCTCTGCACATGGTCGAGGAAGCGGCGCAGCGCGCCGATGCGCCCCGGCTTGCCCAGCAGGCGGCAGTGCATGCCGATGCTCATCATCTTCGGCGCTTCTTCGCCTTCGGCATAAAGGGCGTCGAAGCTGTCGCGCAGGTAGGTGAAGAAGTGGTCGCCGGTGTTGAAGCCCTGCGTTTGCACGAAGCGCATGTCGTTGGTGTCGAGCGAGTAGGGCACCACCAGATGCGGCGCGATGCTGCCGTCGCTCTTTTCGACCTGCATCCAGAAGGGCAGGTCGTCGCCGTAGTAGTCGCTGTCGTATTCGTAGCTGCCCTGGTCGACCACCAGGCGGCGGGTGTTGGGGCTGTCGCGGCCGGTGTACCAGCCCAGCGGCCACTGGCCGCCGGTCATGTCGCGGATCACGTGCGTGGCGAGGTCGAGGTGGCGCTTCTCGGTCGCCATCGGCAGGTTCTGGTAATGGATCCAGCGCAGGCCGTGGTTGGCGATCTCGTAGCCGTTCTTCAGGAAGGTCTCGACCAGTTCCGGGTAGCGCTGTAGCGCCATGCCGACGCCGAACACCGTGAGCGGCAGGCCGCGCGACTCGAATTCCTTGAGGATGCGCCAGACACCGACGCGCGAGCCGTATTCATACATCGACTCCATCGTCATGTGGCGGTTCTCGTAGGCCTGCGCGGTGATGAGTTCCGACAGGAAGGTCTCGGAGGTCGGGTCGCCGTGCAGCGGGTTGTTCTCGCCGCCCTCCTCGTAGTTGAGGACGAACTGCACGGCGATCTTCGCCTGGCCGGGCCATTGGGCGTGGGGCACGTGGCGGCCGTAGCCGACGAGGTCGCGGGGGTAGGGCGTGGGGACGGTGTCGCTCATGGTGGTACGGCTCAGGAGAGGGCCAGGGAAATGTCGTTGGTCGGCACCCGGCTGTCGAAGGTCAGGCTGGCCTCGACGTGTTCCAGGTGTTCGGTCATCAGGCGCACGGCCCGTTCTTCGTCTTTGGCCGCCAGCGCTTTCACGATGTCGGCGTGTTCTTCGTTGGAATGCTGGGCCGCCACCGGCCGCTGGTACATCAGGGTGATGAGGGCGCAGCGCGAGACCAACTCGCCCAGCATCTGCACCAGAACCTCGTTGCCCATCAGCTCGGCCATGCGGACGTGGAAGTCGCCGAGCAGCTCGTTGCCGTGCGACGTGAGGCCACCGGCGACGGCCGCCTTCTCGTTGGCCACATGCTCGCGCAGCGCCTTGATGCGGGCCGGCGTCACCTCGCGGACGAAGGCACGCGTCATCTCGGCCTCGAGCATGCGCCGCACGGCGAACACCTGCCGGGCCTCGTCGACCGCCGGTGCCGCCACGAAGGCGCCGCGCGCCGGCTCGAGCCGGATCAGGCGGTTCTGCGAAAGCTGGAACAAAGCTTGCCTCACCAGGGTGCGCGACACGCCGAAGTGGTCGGCGAGTTTCTGTTCGGCCAGCTTGCTGCCCGGCTGCAGGCGATGCTCGACGATGGCCTTGGTCAGGGCTTCGACGATCGCGCCGGTGGTGGAGGGCTCCATGGATTCATGATAGACCCAAAGCCAATAACTGTATACACTTTTGTTCACGAAACGAACCGCCGGCCTGCCGGAGACCGAAGGAGCAACCCATGGGCCTGAGCACCCACGTACTCGACACGATGCACGGCGGACCCGCTGCGGGCATGGCCGTGGCGCTGTACACCACGCAGGGCGACAGCGCGACGCTGGTGAAGCGCTTCGTCCTCAACGCCGACGGCCGCAGCGACGGACCGCTTTACGACAACAACACCATTCGCGTCGGCACCTACCGCCTGACCTTCGACGTCGCCGGCTATTTCAAGGCGCGCGGCGTGCAGCTGCCCGAGCCCAACTTTCTCGACAAGGTCTCGCTCGACTTCGGCGTGGCCCACACCGACCAGCACTACCACGTGCCGC
>CALRYR010000254.1:0-6410 GCA_943372425.1 Variovorax sp. YR752
GCCGCGAAGATGGCGCTGGTCGGGCTGATGCAGACGCTGGCGCTCGAAGGCGAGCGGCACGGCATCCGCGTCAACTGCCTCGCACCGACGGCCGCGACCGCCATGACCGAGAACCTGCTGCCGCCGCAGGCGCTGGCCCGGCTGCAGCCCGCCTCCGTGAGCCCGGGGCTCATCGCACTGGTCGGCGACGACGCCCCCACGCGGACCATCCTGCTCGCCGGCGCCGGCAGCTTCGAGAGCGCCCACATCACCATGACGCGCGGGATCCATGTCGACGGCGCGGCCGACATCGCGGCGGAGGTCAGCGCGCGAATGGACGAGATCCAGGACCGGGCGGACGAGCGCGTGCCCGTCACCGGCTTCGAGCAATACCAACTCGAACTGCGCAAGGCCGGCTTCGAGGTGGCGCTGCCGCACTGAGGGTTTACGCGGCGGCGGCTGCGCACACACCGTTGGCCGATCCGGTGTCGGGCCCGCACATTGGCGACGCGATGTCGCCGCAGGAGACTGCATCGGGGGCCTCGATGGCCTCCAGCGGCGCCGGGCCGTCGCGGCGCACCCCATACCAACGACATCGGAGACCTATGACTTCCATCCATCGACACACATTGGGCGCTGCCGCCTGCATCGCTGCCAGCGCGGCGCTGATCGCCTGCGGCGGGGGCGGAGACGGTGGCGGCAGCAGCGCCGAGCCGCCTGCGCCGCCGCCCGCCGCCACGCTGTCCTGCGAGCAATTGCAGGGCCTGGCCATCCCCGCCTCCGCCATCGGCCTGCCGACGTCGGGCGCCACCGTCACGGCCACCAAGACCGTTGCCGCCAGCGGCAGCGGCGCCACCGCCCTGCCCGAGTACTGCGAGGTCACGGCGAAGATCTCGCCGGTCGACAGCACCGCGCCGGACATCCGCTTCCAGGTGGCCCTGCCTGCCAGCTGGAACCAGAAGGTCGTGATGTTCGGCGGCGGCGGATTCAACGGCACGATTCCCAACATCAAGGGCAATGTGCCCGCCGGGCCGACCAACCAACTCACGCCGCTGGGCCGCGGCTACGCGACCTTCGCCAGCGACTCGGGCCACCAGGCCAACGCGCTCGGCTCGCAGGACGGCCGCTTCGGCCTGAACGACGAGGCGGTGCGCAACTTCGGTGGCGATGCGTTGAAGAAGACGCGCGACGCGGCGCTGGCCGTGATCAAGGCCCGCTATGCGAACGGCCCGACCAAGTCCTACTTCGCCGGCGGATCGACGGGCGGCCGCGAGGCGCTCACGGCCATCCAGCGCTGGCCGGCCGACTGGGAAGGCGCCATCGCGTGGTACCCCGCCTGGAACGATGCCGCCGCCCTGCTCGGGGGCCATCGCATGAGCCGGGCGCTCGCGCAACCGGGTGCCTACCCCAACACGGCCAAGCGCGAAGTCCTCTACGACGCGGCGATGGATGCCTGCGACGCGCTGGACGGCGCGAGCGATGGCCTCATCGCCAACCAGACGCTGTGCAACGCGCGCTTCGATCCGTCCACCGCCACGCTGCGTGGCCTGCCAGTGCGTTGCGCCGGCGGCGTCGATACCGGCAATACCTGCCTGTCGGACGCGCAGATCACCGCGATGAACACGATCAACACGCCGACGAACTTCCGCTTCGCGCTGGCCAGCGGCGAGACCCAGTACCCCGGCTACAACATCTGGGGTGCCGATCCCGGCATCGCGACCCGCACGTCGCCCCTGGAGCCGACCGTCACCTTCCTGGCCTTCGGCAGCACGCAGCCCGCCAACCCGATGCCTGCGACGGCGCCCTACATCAGCGTGCTGACCGATCAATGGATCAAGTACTCCGTCACCGGCGACCCGACGTTCAATTCCCTGTCGCTCGATCCGGAAGACCCCGGCCCGTGGGCCAGCCGCATCAGCGCACTCAGCACGCAGCTCGACGCGAGCACCGACATCTCCGCCTTCAAGGCGCGCGGCGGCAAGCTGCTGCTCGCGCACGGGCTGGCCGATGTTCTGGTCAGCACGCGGGCGACCGAGCAGTACTACCAGCGCCTGCAGTCGCGCTTCGGCCCGTCGGAGGTCGACGGTTTCGTGCGCTACTACGAAGTGGCCGGCTACGGCCACGCGGTGAGCAGCGTGTTCAATGCGACCTGGGACTCGCTGAGCGCGCTGGAAGGCTGGGTGGAGAAGAGCACTGCACCTGCCGGGCAGATCACCACCGACACCGCGGGCGTGCCCGGCCGCACGCGGCCTCTCTGCGACTACCCGACCTGGCCACAGTACAAGGGCTCGGGCGACCTCAACGCGGCGGCCTCGTTCCAGTGCGTTCGGTGAAGGGCAGAGCCCTGTGCATGGGCCGGTCGTCTTTCAGACGCCCAGCCTGCGCACCAGCGCGTCGCGTTCCGCGCGATCGTCCGAACGCCCCTGCGCCGTCACCTGGCCGCGCTCGATCAGGTAGTAACGGTGGGTGAGCGCGATGGCGCGCTGCACGTTCTGTTCCACCAGCACGATCGGGATCCCCTCGCGTGCCAGCCCCGCCATCAGCTCGAACAGCTCGTCGACGATCATGGGCGCCAGGCCTTCGGTGGGCTCGTCGATCAGCAACAGCTTGGGCGAGCCGGCCAGCACGCGGGCCATGGCCAGCATCTGCTGTTCGCCACCGGACAGCGTGGTGCCCATCTGGCGGCGACGCTCGGCCAAGCGCGGAAAGCGCTGGTAGATCGCGTCGAGCTTGGCGCGCGCCTCGGCCCGCGTGCGGCGCGGTGCCTGCAGCAGGCCCAGCCGCAGGTTCTCCTCCACCGTCAGGCCGGGAAAGATGCGGCGGTCTTCCGGCACCAGGCCAATGCCACGCCGGCACACCTGCTCGGGCGCCGCACCGGTCATGTCCTCGTCGGCGAAACGCAGGCGGCCACGCGTGGGCCGAACCCAACCGGCGATGGTCTTGATGACGGTGGTCTTGCCGACGCCATTGCGGCCGAACAGTCCCACCACCTCGCCAGCGCCGACACGCAGGTTGATGCCCTGCAGCACATGGCTGAGGCCGTAGTGCGTGTGCACGTCCGTCAGTTCGAGCATGTTTCGCGCTCCTCTTGTTTCTCGTGTTTTTCGCCGAAGTAGGCTGCCTGCACCGACGGGTTCGCCCGTACCTCGGCCGGCGTCCCTTCGGCCAGCTTCTGGCCCTGATGCATCACGACCACGTGGTCCGACAGCGACATCACCAGGTCGACGTCGTGCTCGACCAGCAGGATCGACAGGCCATGCTGACGCGCCAGCCCGCGGATGAGCGACTCGGTCTCGCGCGTGTCGGCGTGGCTCATGCCCTGGGTCGGTTCGTCCAGCAGCAGCATGCGCGGCCGCGCCGCCAGCGCGACGGCGATCTCCAGCCGGCGCTGCTCGCCATGCGAAAGCGAGCCCGCCAGTTCGTCACGCTTCCCGGCGAGCCCGAACTGCTCGATCAGTTCGGCCACGCGTGCCTGTGCCAGGTGGCTGCGCGAAAGCGGGCTCAGCAGGCCACGGCCCCGCTCCAGGAACTGCGCGGCGAGGCGCAGGTTCTCGTGCACCGGCAACTCGAAGAACAAATTGGTGATCTGGAACGAGCGCGCCAGGCCGGCGGCCAGCATCTGGTGCGGTGCGGCGCCGGTCAGTTCGCGGCCCTCGAACGCCACGGACCCGCTGCTCGGCCGGATGGCCCCGCTGATGAGGTTGAACAGCGTGCTCTTGCCCGCACCGTTGGGGCCGATCACCGCGGTGATGGCGCCAGGCTGGGCATCGAAGCTCACACCCTCGACGGCGTGCAGCGCACCGAAGCGCACACCCAGGCCGCGAACCTGCAGGATCGCGCCGCTCATGGCTGGCCTCGCTGGTTCAGCCAGCGCTGCAGGCGCGGCACGCTGCTGCCGATCAGGCCCCGTGGCAGCACGATGACCACCACGACGAAGAGCAGGCCGATCACGATGTGATGGTGCGTGGTGAAGGAGCCGACCACCGAGCGCAATCCGGTCAGCAGCGCCGAGCCGTAGAGCGGCCCGATCAGCGTGCCGGTGCCGCCGACGATCACGTTGATCACGGCCTGCCCCGACACCTGGAAGAACATCAGCTCGGGCGACACGAAGCCGCGCAGCATCGGGTAGAGCGCGCCGCTGGCGCCGGCCATGCAGGCAGCCGCGACGAAGGCCGCCAGCTTGTAGCGCCAGGGGTCGAAACCGAGAAAGGACACGCGGTGCTCGTTGGTGCGGATGGCATCGAGCTGGCGCCCGAGTGGCGTGTCCATCAGGTAGCGCAGGCCGCCGTAGAGCGCCGCGATGAAAGCCAGCGTCACCAGGAAGAAGCCCAGCGGGTCGGCGGACCCCAGGCCCGGCAGCACGGCGGCCGGCGGCACGCCGATGATGCCGTCCGAGGCACCGAGTTCGCGCGTGTTGAAGACCACCTTGGACACCACCTGCGCCAGGCCGAAGCTGATCAGTGCGAAGTAGACGCCCTTGGAGCGGATCGCGATCAGCCCGCCGAGCAGGCCCGCCAGCGCGCTGGCCACGATGGCCGCGCCCAGCGCCAGCCAGAACGAGGCCGCGCCGTGCTGCAGCACCAGGGCCGAGACGTAGGCGCCCAGGCCGAAGAAAAGCGCCTGACCCAGCGGCAGCAGGCCGGTGCGGCCCAGCAGCAGGTCCACCGACAGCGCCAGGCCGCCGTAGATCAGCGCCTCGGTCGCGAGCCGCAGGAAGAACTGGTCGCCCAGCAGCGCGGCCACCAGGCCGAAGACCAGCGCACCGCCGAAGAAGATCCAGGCCATCAGGCGCAGCGCGTCCATGGGTGGGCGCAAGCCGGAAGCCGCGCCAGCCCGGCCCGGTACGGCAAGGGTGGTGTCACGCATGGCCGAGCTTTCCGAACAGGCCTTGCGGACGCCACATCAGCACCAGCACCATGATGCCGAACAGCAGCGGATCGCTCCAGACCGGGGAGATGAACAGGCTGGAGATCGACTGCACCTGCGTCAGCAGCAGCCCCGCCAGCACGGCGCCCTTGATGGACCCCATGCCGCCGATGATCACCACCGAGAAGGCGATCAATACGAAGTCGCGCCCCATGGTGGGGAAGACCGAGTAGATCGGTGCGAGGAGCACCCCGGCCAGCGCGGCCAGCGCCACGCCGAAGGCGAAGGTCGCCGCATAGACCGTGGAGACCGGCACGCCGAGCGACGCGCTCATGTGCCGGTCGAAGGCCGCCGCACGCACGATGGCGCCCAGCGAGGTGCGGAACACCAGCAGCCATACCCCCACGATCAGCGCGCCGCCGAAGGCCATCACGAACAGCCGGTAGTTCGGGAAGAACAGGCCCACCATTTCGGTCGCACCGCTGATCGGCGCGGCGATGCGCAGCGGGTTGGCACCGAACACGATCTTCAGCACGTCCTCTAGCACCACGCCGATGCCGAAGGTCAGCAGCAGCGTGAGCGTATGGCGGTCCTTGCTGTGGAACACGCGCTGGATCAAACCCCGCTCCGTCACATAACCGATCGCCGCCATGAGCAGCGGCGTCAGCAGCAGCGCCCACCAGAACGACAGGCCCAGGCCCAGCAGCACCACGGCCAGGTAGGCGCCGATGGCGTAGAACTCGCCGTGGGCCATGTTGATCACATCGAGCAGGCCGAAGATGATGGTCAGTCCCAGCGCCATCAGCACCACGGCCACGCCGATGGACAGGCCGTTGATCATCTGGGGCGCCAGCACGAACTGCAGCCAGTCCATCGCTTGGTTCATGGTGTGTCCGGCCTCAGAACTTGGTGCAGGTGTCGGGCCCGATGGCCGCCGCCGCGGCGACCTTGCCCACGATCTCGAACTTGCCGCCCTTGACGCGCACCGCGTACATGTCCTGCATGGCCTGGTGGTCGCCCGCGCGCATGGTCTTCAGACCCTGCGGCGAGGGCCACTGGATGCCGCGCATGGCTTCGCGCAGCTTGTCGGTGTCGACGCTCCTGGCCTTCTCGACGGCGGCCTTGTAGAAGAACAGCACGCCGTAGCTGTCGGCGCCGTAGAGATCGGGCTGGTTCTTGGTCGCGGCCTCGAAGTCGGCGACGAACTTCCGGTTTTCGGCCGAGTCCAGGCTGGTGGAGTAGCCGACCCCGGTCACGAAGCCGTCCGCGGCCTTGCCGATGGCCGGCAGGTTCTGCGAGGTGACGGTGCCCGAGGCGCCGACCACCTGCACGTTGCGGTTCAAGCCGAACTCGTCCATCTGGGACAACAGGCGCACCGTGTCGTTGCCGGCCACCGAGGTGTAGATCACGGCGGGCCTGGCCGCGCGGATCTGGCCGAAGAAGGGCGAGTAGTCCTTGTTGTCCAGCGGCGCGAACACCTCGCCCACCGTCTTGGAGCCCTTGGCTTCGGCGGCCGACTTGAACGCGGCCACGGTGCTGCGGCCCATCTCGTAGTCGGGGCCGAG
>CALRYR010000255.1:0-6388 GCA_943372425.1 Variovorax sp. YR752
GGTGATGCGGGAGCCGGCGGCTGCGGCCAGGTCGTAGGTGTAGGTGAAGCCGGCCGAGGGCAGCAGCACGCGCGGCGCGGCGACGGTGTTGGCGCCGCTGTTGAACTGCTGCTCCAGCAGCGCGCGGATCTGCGCGCCGGTCATGGTCTTCACCACCAGGCTGTTGCCGAAGGGCTGCACGCTGAAGAGCTGGCCGTAGGTCACGCTGCCGTCGGTCGCGGGCACCAGGTCGGCGCGCACGCCGCCGGGGTTCATGAAGGCGATCTGCGCGGCGCCCTTGGCCGAAGGCGCGGTGGCGGCCAGTTGCGCATCGGCGATCAGGTTGCCCATCACGTTCTCGCGCGAGGGCGCGTTGGTGCGCGTGGCCGGCCCGGTCATCTTGCCCACCACGCGCTGCACCAGCGGTGCCGCGACCGTCTGGTACTGCGTGACGAGCGTGGCGATCTCGGTGTTCTTGTCGAACTTCGGGTACTGGTCGGTCAGCGCCACCGTGGTCGAGCCGCTGGTGTACGCCTCGCCCTGCACGATCACGTTGTTGGCCGTCTTGGCCGTGACCTTGCGCGTGGCGGTGTCGACGGTGAGGTCGATGTCGGTCACCAGCGTGCCGTACTGGCCGGCGCTCGTCAGCAGGAAGGGCTTGGCGGCGTTGGTCTTGGCGTAGTCGCACACGTAGGCGCGGTGCGTGTGGCCCGAGACGACCACGTCGACGCCGGCGTCGAGCCGGTTCAGGATGGGCAGCAGGTCGCCGCTCAGCCCGGCGCAGCTCTTGTCGTTGTAGCCCACGGTCGTCGTGGCGCCTTCGTGCACCACCACCACGATCACGTCCGCGCCCTGCGCGCGCAGGCCGGGGATCAGCGCGTTGGCCGTGTCGGCCTCGTCCTTGAACGTCAAGCCCGCCACGCCCGACGGCGTGACGATGCTCGGCGTGCCCTTGAGCGTCATGCCGATGAAGCCGACCTTCACCGTCGCGCCGCCTTGCGTGAAGGTCTTCATGCCCGTGGCCGGGAACAGCGTGCTGCCGTCGGCCTTCACCGTATTGGCTGCGAGGAAGCCGAAGTTGGCGCCGGGGAAGGCCTTGTTCACCTGGCACGGCTCCAGCGCGGTGTTCTTGCCGCAGCCGCCGTTCTTCATGCGCAGCAGCTCGGTCTGGCCCTTGTCGAACTCGTGGTTGCCGACGGCGTTGAAGTCGATCTTCATCACGTTGACCGCTTCGATGGTCGGCTCGTCGAGGAAGAGCGCCGACACCAGCGGCGACGCGCCGATCATGTCGCCCGCCGACACCACCGCATGGTTCGGGTTCTTCGCCCGCAGCACCGCGATGGCCGACGCCAGGTAAGCCGCGCCGCCGGCCGGCACCGCCACCGTTCCGCCGGTGGAGGAGGGCGCGGTGATCGAGGACTTCGGCGGCTCGAGGTTGCCGTGCAGGTCGTTGAAGGCGATGAGCTTGACGGCCACCGTGGCCGGCACCGTGGGTGCGGGCGTGGTGGGCGATGGCGTCGAAGGTGATGGTGCCGTGGCGACATCGTCGTCGCCCCCGCCGCAGGCGGTCACTGACAGGGTCAGAAGGATGCTGGCGAGCAGCAGTCGGTTTCGGTGCATGTCCATCGCAGCCTCCTCAGGTGTTGGATGCGGCGGATGCTAGGCAGGGGGCATGACGCAACCGTGACGGATTTCACGGTCGCGTCATGCGCGGTGACTTCAATCGGAGCACCCCACCCGGAGCATTCGAATGACAACCCGCCACATCCCGCCCGCACCGCAGCCCGACACCGGCACCGACCCCCGCGAGGTGGCCAATCGCCGCCGGCGCGACTTCCTCGACTTTCTGGTCAAGTCCTCGTCCAGCGCGGTCGCGCTCGCGGCGGTGGGCTCGCTCGCGGCCTGCGGCGGCGGCGGGAACGATCCTGCGCCCGCCCCGGCCCCCGCATCGACGCTGCCGGCCACCACGCCCGCGGCCTTCGCCTTCGGCGTGGCCAGCGGCGACCCGTTGACCGACCGCGTGATCCTCTGGACCCACGCCAAGGTGCCCGACAGCACGGCCGACGTCGCGCTGACCTGGGACGTCGCGAACGACGATGCGTTCAGGGCCATCGTGCGCAGCGGCACGGTCACTGCGACGGCGGATGCGTCCTTCACCGCCAAGGTCGATGTCACCGGGCTCACGGCCGGCGCCACCTACTTCTACCGCTTCCGCGATGCGACCGGTGCCACGTCGACGATCGGCACCACGCGCACGCTTCCGGCGGCCGACATCGCATCGGTGAAGTTCGCCGTCTTCTCGTGCACCCTGTACTCGGAAGGCTACTTCCACGCCTACGACGCCGCCGCCAAGTCCGACGCCTTGTACGCGCTGCACCTGGGCGACTACATCTACGAGTACGGCTCCGACCCCAAGAAGTACGGCAACAGCAGCATCCCCGGCAACCGCGTCGCGAGCCCTGCCAACGACATCGTGACGATGAACGACTACCGCACGCGCCATGCGCTGTACAAGTCGGACCTGAAGCTGCAGGCCGCGCATGCCCGCATGCCGTGGATCACCGTGTGGGACGATCACGAGACCGCCAACAACGGCTACGTCAACGGCGCCGAGAACCACGACCCGGCCACGCAGGGCGACTGGGTGACCCGCAAGAACATCGCGGCCAAGGTCTATCACGAGTGGATGCCGATCCGCACGCCCGACCCGGCCAACCTGCTGAAGATCTACCGCCGCTTCGACTTCGGCAGCCTCTTCACGCTGCACATGATCGACACCCGCCTCGAAGGCCGCGACCGGCAGTACGACAACTTCGGCGATGCCGACGGCGGCATTGCGCGCTACCTGGCCGGCATCACGCCCAACGCCAGCGGCATCCGCCCCGACGCGTCGCGCCAGATGATGAGCGCCGAGCAGCAGAACTGGCTCACCAGCGGCATGCAGGCATCGAGCGCGACCTGGCAACTGCTGGGCAACCAGACCATCATGGCCCGCATGTGGCTGCCGGGCTCGGTGCTCTCGACCGTGCTCGCCAGCCCGTCCACCGCGCCTGCGGCCATCAGTGCGTATCTCACCGCGAAGGCCACGCGCGCTGCGGCCGGCGCCGGTGCGCTCACGCCCACGCAGACCGCGTTGCTCGACCCGGCGACGAATCCGCGCCTGCCCTACAACCTGGATTCGTGGGACGGCTACCCGGCCCAGCGCGAAGCGATCCTGCAGACCGTCAAGACCCAGGGCAAGCGCCTGGTGACGCTTTCGGGCGATTCGCACAACGCGTGGTTCACCCAGCTCACCACGCTGGCCGGCGACAAGGTCGGCGTCGAGTTCGCTGGCACCTCGGTGACCTCGACCGGCTTCGAGAGTGCCGGCCTCGGCACGCTGGCCAGTTCCATCGACGGCAGCGCGCTGGTGCCCCAGTTGGGCAATGCGGCCATCGGTGCCGGGCTCGGTCTGATCGACGACGTGAGCTACTGCGACACCACGCGCCGCGGCTACCTCGTGATGACCGTCACAGCAGCCCAGGTGAAGGGCGAGTACGTGTACGTCAGCAGCGTGAAGGAGACGACGTATACCGCGACGGTGGGCCGCACGATCACGGTCGCGGCGACCGCCGGTGGTACGGCGGTGCCGGTGATCGCCTGAGCGTGAGCGCGGTCAGCGCTGCGGCATGTCCTTCACCGAATAGCCCAGGCTGACCGTCGCGTCCGCCGGGATCGGCGGCATGGTCGCGTTCCAGGCTTCCCAGTCGGCGCGCATCCGGGCGAGGCGCTCGGGCTCCTTCTTGCCGAGGTTGGCGCGCTCGCGTTCGTCGGCGGAGAGGTCGAAGAGATAGTCGTTGCCGTCCACGCGCAGGTACTTCCAGTTGCCGTCACGCATCGCTTGCTGGCCGCGGTGGTTCATGCGCCAGTGCAGGGGCCGCGCGAAGCTGTGGCCCGCATCGCGCAGCACCGGCATCAGCGACACGCCGTCGAGCGGGTAGGCGGCATCGGCCGACACGCCGGCCGCGTCGAGCATGGTGGCCGACCAGTCCATCGTCATGCACAGCTGCGGGCTCTCGCCGCCGGCCGCGATCACGGCGGGCCAGTGCGCGATCCACGGCACGCGGATGCCGCCTTCGGTCAGGTCCATCTTGCCGCCCACCAGCGGCCAGTTGTCCGAGAAGCGTTCGCCGCCGTTGTCGCTGGTGAAGACGACCAGTGTGTTGTCGGCCATGCCGTGCGCCTCGAGCGCTGCCATCAGCTTGCCGATGCCTTCGTCCATGTGATGGATCATGCGGCGGTACACATGGATGTTGCCGCCGGCCAGGTCGAACAGGTTGTCCTTCACGGCCGGCGCCTTGGCCGCGTCGTCGCGCGTTTCCCACGGCCAGTGCGGCGCGGTGTAGTGCAGGCTCAGGAAGAAGGGCTTGGCCTCGTCGGCCGGCTGCTGCGCCATGCGGCCGACGTAGTCGACCGCGCGCTGCGAGAGCAGGTCGGTGAGGTAGCCCTCGGCCTGCGCTTCTTCATCGCCGACCCACAGGTCGTGCGTGCCGCGCGAGTCGCAGTGGGTGAAGTAGTCGACGCCGCCCGACAGCGGGCCGAAGAACTCGTCGTAGCCCGAACGCAGCGGCCCGAAGTGCGGCGGATAGCCGAGGTGCCACTTGCCGATCAGCGCCGTGCGGTAACCGCTGTCGCGCAGCAACGAGGGGAGCGTTGGGTGCGCCGGCGGCATGCCGAGGGCGGTGCTGCCGCGGCTGTCGCTGCGGATCGGTTCCTCAGCGGCGCCGCGCAGCCGGTACTGGTAGCGGCCGGTGATCATCGCGAAGCGTGTGGGCGAGCACACCGGCGAGTTCGCGTAGCCCTGCGTCAGCTTGAGCCCATTGGCGGCCAGGCCGTCGAGCACCGGCGACACCGGCCCGAAGACCGCGTCGCGCCCGCCGTAGCAGCCCAGGTCGGCAAAGCCGAGGTCGTCGGCCACGATGAAGACGATGTTGGGGCGCTTGGTTTGCATTGCCATGTCGTGTCCGTCCTCAGGGCTGGTAGCCGGACTTCTGCACCACCGGCGCCCACTGCGCGCGGTAGGCCTTCAGCATCGCCACGGTCTGCGTCTGCGTGCTGACCACCGGCACCATCAGCGAATCCTTGAAGCGGCGTGTGGTGTCCGGGTCCTTCATCACTTCCTGGATCAGGCGCGAGAGCCGGTCGACCTTTTCCTTGGGCATGGACGCGGGCGCGAAGAAGGTGTTCCAGCCGGTGGCCGCGAGGTCGAGTCCGGCTTCCTTGAAGGTCGGAACGTTGGGCGCGAAGGGCGAGCGCTTGTCGCCGGACAGCGCCACGATGCGCAGCTTGCCGGCGTCGTGCTGCGGCAGCACCACGTCGGCCGTGTCGACCGCCACCGGCACCTGGCCGCCGAGCAGGTCGTTCAGCAGCGGGGCCGAGCCGCGATAGCCGATCACCTGCGTCTGCACCTTGGCCTTCTCGCCCAGCATCAGCGCGAAGAAGTGCGGCAGGCTGCCGGTGGCCGGCACGCCGACGTTGGCCTGCGTCGGGTTGGCACGCATCCATGCCAGCAGGTGGCTCAGTTCCTTGACCGGCAGCGTGGGCGACACGGCCAGCGCGAAGTCGTAGTCGTTGACATGCGACACCGGCACGAAGTCGCGCTCGGGGTCGTAGTTGTTGTCCTTGAAGACCAGCGGCGCGACGACCATCACGGCCGGGTTCGCCAGCATCAGCACGTTCTGGTTGGCGGGCGTGGTCTTCACCTGCTGCGCCGCGAGCCGCCCGCCGGCACCGGGCTTGTTGTCGACCACCACGGGCACGCCCAGACGCGCAGCGAGCTTGTCACCCACGATGCGTGCGACCCGGTCGGTGGCGCCGCCGGGTGCGTAGCCGACCACGATGCGCAGCGGGCTGTCGAGTTGCGGCTGTGCCTGCGCATGGGCGGCCGGCAGGGCGGCGGCGATCAGGCCGGCCACGGCCGCGAAGGTCGCGATGCGGCGCGTGAGCAGCCGGCGCGGGTGCAAAGAGAAGGGCGTCATGGGGTGTCTCCGGTGGTCATGCGATGCGGCCGCCAGTGCGCGGCGGCTGCCGGAGATTCTGGTGACGCTACAGTCGATTGATCAAATCAACCATCGTCCGGATTAACCCGGACGCGGAGACTCGCACCCATGACATTGCCCTTGCGCGAACCGCTGGAAGCGCTGCTGCTCTATCGGCTGTCGCGCCTGGTCGTCGTCGCCGGCCGCATGGTCACGCGGCTGTGCGAAGGCCGCTTCGGCATCACGCGGCGCGAGTGGCGGCTGCTGGTCACGCTCGCGAGCCTGGGGGAACTGAGCTCGTCGCAACTCGCCGAACACGCGCAGCTCGACCGCGCCCGCACCTCGAAGGCCGTGGGTTCGCTGGTCGCCAAGGAACTGATCTCGCGCGAGGC
>CALRYR010000256.1:0-6379 GCA_943372425.1 Variovorax sp. YR752
GCGGGCCCTGCACGCGCACCCGCACCAGCGCGCTGTCCTTGTCGTGCTTGAGCGTCCAGTGCGAAGGCGATGCGCCGTGGGCTTCGGCGTTTTCGTGAACGACGAGGCAGGCATGGCCGGCCAGGTCGGCCGGCTCGCGCGGCGTGCCATGACGCGCCAAATAGTCTGGCGAAGCGACGACGATGCGCTGGTTGCGCGCGAGGCGTCGAGAGGTCCACTGGGAGCTTCGCGCGCCTTGCACCGACCACAGCCAGAGGGCGCCGTCGTAGCCGTCGGCGCCCAGGTCGGGCAGGCGCTCGCTCAGTGCCAGATCGATCTGCAGCGCGGGATGACGCTGCTGGAATTCGGCGAGCGCCGGGCCGAGCCAGCGGCGACCGAAGCCCAGCGTGGCCGCGATGCGCAACGGGCCACGCAGGGCGGTCTGGCGGTCGCTCAGATCGGCCTCCAGGGCTGCGAAGCCTTCGAGCAGTTTTTCCGCATGCAGGCACACCGCTTCGCCCTCGGGCGTGAGGTGCAGGCGACGCGTGGTGCGCTCGAACAGGCGCTGTCCGAGCCGGGTCTCCAGGGCGGCCAGTCGCTTGGTCACGACCGAAGGTGCGACGCCCAGCGACCCGGCCGCCCCGGCCAGGCTCCCTCGGGTGCGCACGGTGGTGACGAGTTCCAGATCGCTGCGCTCCATTCCTGCCTCATTGGAAATAATCAATTCGATGATTGTTGCTTGAAGCCTGCGAGGCAGCAAAGCACAATCGCGCGGTGCTGAATGAATTCACTTCCTTCGACGTGATGCGCGACGGCGTCGTGCTCCACGGTCGCATCGGTGGCCGAGGCCCCGCTTTGCTGCTGTTGCATGGGCATCCGCAGACCCATGTCATCTGGCACCGCGTCGCGCCGTTGCTCGCTCAGCGCTTCACGGTCGTGCTGATTGACCTGCGCGGCTACGGTGATTCGGGGCGGCCCACGCCCGATGCCGAGCACATCGTCTACAGCAAGCGCGAGATGGCGGCCGACGCGATGGCGGTGATGCAGCACCATGGCTTCGATCGCTTCCAGGTGCTCGCGCATGACCGCGGTGCGCGTGTGGCGCATCGATTGGCGGCCGATCATCCGCAGGCCGTCGAGCGGATGCTGCTGCTCGACATCGCGCCCACCCTCGCGATGTACGAAAACACCTCCGAGGCCTTCGCGCGGGCCTACTGGCACTGGTTCTTCCTGATCCAGCCGCCGCCCTTGCCGGAGGCGCTGCTCGCATCCGACCCGTCGCGCTACGTGCGCAGCGTGATGGGCGGCCGGCATGCGGGCCTGGCACCGTTCGCGCCGGAGGCCCTGGCCGAGTACGAGCGCTGTGCGGCGATTCCGGGCACTGCCGAAGCCGTCTGCGAGGACTACCGCGCCTCCGCCGGCATCGACCTCGTCCACGACCGCGAAGACATTGCGGCCGGGCGTCGCCTGATGCAGCCGCTGCGCGTGTTGTGGGGCGCACACGGCGTGGTCGGCAAGTGCTTCGACGTCCTCGCGCTGTGGCGCGAGCGCGCCGACGACGTGTCGGGCGGCACCGTGCCGTGCGGCCACTACATTCCCGAAGAGGCGCCGGACGACGTCGTGCGCGAAGCCCTCTCTTTCTTCCGATCCTGAGACAACACCTTCCAAGGACCTTCACATGAGCACCCATCGCATTGCAGTCATCGCCGGCGACGGCATCGGCAAGGAAACCATGCCCGAGGGCATCCGCGTGCTCGACGCCGCGGCACGCAAGTTCGGCATCGACCTGAAGTTCGACCACTTCGACTTCTCGAGCTGGGACTACTGCGAGAAGCACGGCAAGATGCTGCCCGACGACTGGAAGGACCAGATCGGCGGCCACGACGCCATCTACTTCGGCGCGGTCGGCTGGCCCGAGAAGATTCCTGACCACATCTCGCTGTGGGGTTCGCTGCTGCTGTTCCGTCGCGAGTTCGACCAGTACATCAACCTGCGTCCCGCGCGCCTCATGCCCGGCATCGTTGCACCGGTGGTGCGCCGCGATGGCACGCCGCGCGAGCCGGGCGAGATCGACATGTACATCGTGCGCGAAAACACCGAAGGCGAGTACTCGAGCATCGGCGGCCGCATGTACGAAGGCACGCCGCGCGAGATCGTGGTGCAGGAAACGGTGATGTCGCGCATCGGCGTGGACCGCGTGCTGAAGTTCGCCTTCGAGCTGGCACAGTCGCGCCCGAAGAAGCACCTGACCAGCGCAACGAAGTCGAACGGCATCTCGATCACGATGCCGTATTGGGACGAGCGCGTCGCTGCGATGGCGAAGAACTACCCCGGCATCACGCTCGACAAGTTTCACATCGACATCCTCACCGCGCACTTCGTGCAGCGGCCCGACTTCTTCGACGTGGTGGTGGCGAGCAACCTGTTCGGCGACATCCTGTCGGACCTCGGCCCGGCCTGCACGGGCACGATCGGCATCGCGCCGAGCGCGAACCTCAACCCCGAGCGCACCACGCCGTCGCTGTTCGAGCCGGTGCATGGGTCGGCGCCCGACATCGCAGGGCAGGGCATCGCCAACCCGATCGGCCAGATCTGGTGCGGCGCGATGATGCTGGAGTTCCTGGGCCACAAGGACGCGCACGACGCGATCCTCTCGACCATCGAAAAGGTGCTTGCGCCCAAGAGCGGGGCGCCGCGCACGCGCGACATCGGTGGTACGGCGAGCACGGCCGATCTGGGCCGCGCGATCGCGCAGGCGCTCTGAAAAACGTCTTCACAAAACACCTCTAAAATCGCGCTCCCTGCCGGGCGTGCGGCCTTGTGACTTATTGACACCCCGTAGCCCTGTGGTTGTAATCGTCGTCGGCAGTCTGCTGTCGACACGTCAGCTTGCCATCCATTCGCGCGCCAGAGGCTCCATCGTGGGGCCGACATCGCACCTGGCGCCGATCCACTTTCCTCTGAGGGGCCCTTCTTGTGAACAAGACCGAACTGATTGAGCACATCGCAAAAAACGCCGATATCTCCAAAGCCGCCGCCACGCGCGCACTCGAGTCCACCATCGGCGCCATTCGTACCACGCTCAAGAAGGGCAACTCGGTGTCGCTCGTCGGTTTCGGGACTTTCGCAGTGGGCAAGCGCGCTGCGCGCACCGGCCGCAACCCTCGCACCGGCGACGCGATTAAAATCAAGGCCGCCAAGATCCCGAAGTTCCGTCCGGGCAAGGCGCTGAAAGATGCGCTGAACTGAGATACTTCTTCTTCGGGGGTGCTTAGCTCAGTTGGTAGAGCGGCGCCCTTACAAGGCGTAGGTCGGGGGTTCGAGCCCCTCAGCACCCACCACCCGGCAATAAGGCGAACACGAGTTCGCCTTTTTTGTTTTGCCATCGGCAACCGTCACAGAGAGAGCGTTCAAGCATGTTCGAGTTCTTCCGCAAGTACAACAAGATCGTCATGGGCGCCTTGTTCGTGCTGATCATTCCGTCCTTCGTCCTGTTCGGTGTGGACCGCTACCAGGGCGACCAGAAGGGCGAGAAGGTCGCTCATGTCGACGGCCAGGACATCACGCGTCCGGAATGGGACATGCAGCACCGCAACGAGGTCGATCGCATCCGCCGCCAGTCGCCCAATGTCGACCCGGCCCTGCTCGATTCGGACGCCGCGCGCTACGCGACGCTCGAACGCATGGTGCGCGACCGCGTGCTGGCCGCTGCGGCCGCGAAGACCAACATGACGGTCTCGGAAGAGCGGCTGACTCGCCTGTTCGCCGAAGACGCGGGTCTGGCGTCGTTCCGCACGGCGGACGGCCGCTTCGACCGCGAGCGTTTCCAGATGGCCACCGGCCAGACCCCCGAGCAATACGAAGCAGCCGTGCGCGGCAGCATGGCGACGCAGCAGGTGCTGCTGGGCGTGACGGGCACGGCGTTCGCGACACCGGCCCAGGCGCAGCCCACGCTCGACGCCTTCTTCGACCGCCGCGAGGTGCAGATCGCACGTTTCAAACCGACCGATTTCACGTCGAAGGTGACGGTGAGCGATGCGGACATCGAGAGCTACTACAAGGACCACACCGCGCAGTTCCAGGCGCCTGAGCAGGCGAGCGTCGAGTACCTGGTGCTCGACATGGATGCCGCGAAGAAGAACATCTCGGTGAGCGAAGCCGACCTCAAGAGCTACTACGAGCAGAACAGCGCCCGCTTCGGCACGCCCGAGGAGCGACGCGCCAGCCACATCCTGATCACGGCGCCTGCGAGCGCACCGAAGGCCGAACGCGACGCCGCGCGTGCCAAGGCCGAGCAATTGCTCGCCGAGGTGAAGAAGGCTCCTGCGACCTTCGGTGCCGTCGCGCGCAAGAACTCGCAGGACCCGGGGTCCGCGGAGAAGGGCGGCGACCTCGACTTCGTGTCGCGCGGTGCGATGGTCAAGCCTTTCGAGGATGCGATGTTCGCGCTGAAGAAGGGCGAGATCAGCGACATCGTCGAGACCGAGTTCGGCTATCACATCATCAAGCTGGATGACATCAAGCCGGGCGTGGTGCAGCCTTTCGAGCAAGCGCGCGCCGCGATCGAGAACGAGGTGCGCGGCCAGCAGGCCACGCAGGAATTTGCGAAGGCCGCCGAGGCCTTCACCGATGCCGTGTACCAGCAGCCCGACAGCCTGCAGCCGGCGGCCGACAAGCTCAAGCTCACCATTCAGAAGGCCAGCAACGTCGCGCGCACGCCGGCGCCTGGTGCGACCGGCCCGCTGGCCAGTGCCAATTTCATCAAGGCGCTGTTCTCGCCGGACACGCTGGAGCGCAAGCACAACACGGAGGCGATCGAGATCGGCCCGAACCAGCTCGCGTCCGGCCGCATCGTGCAGTACGCGCCGGCGCGCACGGTGCCGCTGGCCGAGGTGAAGGACAAGGTCCGCACACAATTGGTGGCCGAGAAGGCGGCGGCGCTCGCCAAGACCGAAGGCGAAGCCAAGCTGGCCGCCTGGCGCAGCAATGCGGCCGGCGCCAAGCTGGCTGCGCCTGTGACCGTGTCGCGCATCGACCCGCAATCGCAGCCGCAGGCCATCGTCGAGGCGGCGCTGCGTGCCGATGCGACCCAGCTGCCGGCGCTCGCCGGCGTCGATCTGGGTGCCGACGGTTACGCGGTGCTGCGCGTCGTCAAGAGTCTGGGCCGTGTGGCGCCATCGGCAGATGCGGCCAAGCAGGAAAGCGAACAGTTCGCCCAGGCCGTGGCCGCCGCGGAGAACCTTGCCTATTACAACGTGTTGAAGGCGCGCTACAAGGCCGAGATCCTGGTGCCTCGACCGGACGTGAACCAGTTGGCCAACCGTTGATTTCTGACGCTATAATCGACGGCTCTGCGGTGGCTGTAGCTCAGCTGGTAGAGTCCCAGATTGTGATTCTGGTCGTCGTGGGTTCGAGTCCCATCAGCCACCCCAACTGCTTCGTATAAAAAGCGCCCGTTGTCAGACGGGCGCTTTTTTTTGGCTTTTTGGGTTTTGTGCTCTTGTGGCTATTGCGTTCTGAATTAAAATTCGGCTTTCTTTAACCGACCCTGGGACGCTCAAATGGCATCTACGCTCGCCGACATCAATTCGCAGATCAAGAAGAACGAAGAGCACATTGCGCAATTGCGCAGGCAGGCGGAGGAGCTGCGCAATCATGAACGCGCAGGCGTGATCGAGGAGATTCGCCAGAAGATTGCGGAATTCGGTTTGACGGCTGCGGATCTCAAGCTGTCCACGCGGGCGACGGGTGGCAAGCGCAGCGTCAGCGCGGCACCTGCCAAGGCCGCGAAATACCGCGGCCCGGCTGGCGAGACGTGGTCGGGTGGTCGTGGCCGCAAGCCGCGCTGGGTCACCGAAGCGCTGGCCGCGGGCAAGTCGCTGTCGGACTACGAGATCAAGTAACCGCTTTCGCGCAGTCGGCGCAATGAAAAAGGCCCGCAGGATGCGGGCCTTTTTCATGGGCGCCTCATTGGCGCTGCGATGTCGTCAGTTCACCATCACCAGCTTGCCTTTGACGCCGCGTGAACCCATGTGGGCGTAGGCCGCTTTCAATTCGGCCATGGGCATGGTGCTGTCGATCACCGGCTTGATCTTTCCCTGTGCATACCAGGTCGCCAATTCCGACATCATTTGCGCATTCGCCTTCGGCTCGCGGCGCGCGAAGTCGCCCCAGAAGACACCGACGATCGAGGCGCCCTTGAGCAGCGTCAGATTGAGCGGCAATGCGGGAATGCCGCCGCCAGCGAATCCGACGACGAGATAGCGGCCGCGCCATGCAATGGATCGGAATGCCGGTTCGGCGAAGTCGCCGCCGACCGGGTCGTAGATCACGTCGGGCCCCTGGCCGCCCGTTGCTTCCTTGATGGCGTCGCGGAATCCGGTCGGCAGCGCGTGCGTCG
>CALRYR010000257.1:0-6364 GCA_943372425.1 Variovorax sp. YR752
CTCAAGACGCTGCTCGCGGCCGAGGCGGCCAAGGACCCACAGCCAGAACTGCACATCCGCGGCGACAAGGCCGTGCGCTACGAACGCGTCGCGCAGGCCATGTCGGCGGCGCGTGAAGCCGGCGTGCGCAAGATCGGGTTCATCACCGAGCCGGACGCGGCGAAGTAGGGACGACGAAAAAACTGAAAAGAAACTGATCGCAGTGATTGACTCTTTTATTGCGAATCATTATCATTCAGTCATCGTCTCGACAAAGGAAGCCAGATGCCCGCTACCCCCAACGCCTTCTCCGTTCTGAGCCACCCCTCGCTCGATCAATCGGGCAGCGGCAACGTTTCGCCTCAGACCACCCGCCCGGTGGCCTTGGTCGAAAGCACCGACCTGCTGCGCGGCAGCAAGACCGTGGGCATCATGCACAACGGCTCGCTCTACCGGCTCCAGGCCACCAAACTCGGCAAGCTGATCCTCACCAAGTAACCGATCAGCCCGCCCCTCGCGCAAGTTTCATCGTGGGGCGACTCGAGGAGATCACTCTCCGAAGGGTCGTTTTTTGCTAGCCAACGGTTCGCCGACTAGCCAAGCTTTTTTTCCACCTTGACAACGCTTCAACGAAAACGCCGACCCTCAGGTCGGCGTTTTGCTTTGTGGCGTCAGACGCTGAATCAGAGGCCCAGCGCGGCGATGCCAGCCTTGGCGATCTGCGCATCTTCGTTCGACTTCACGCCACTCACGCCGACCGCGCCGATCACGTGGCCGTCCTTCACGATCGGCACGCCGCCTTCGAGCAGGCCCTGCACCACCGGCGCCGTCAGGAACGCGGTGCGACCGCCGTTGATGATGTCCTCGTAGACCTTGCTGTCGCGACGGCCCATGGCTGCGGTGTGAGCCTTGGCCGGCGCGATGTGCGACGACAGCGCCGCGGCGCCGTCCAGGCGCTGCAGCCACAGGAGGTTGCCGGCGTCGTCCGAGATCGCGATCGTCACGGCCCAGTTGTTCTTGAGCGCTTCGGCTTCGGCGGCTGCCGCGATGGCCTTGACGTCGGCGAGTTCGAGAAAGGACTTGGTCTTCATGGCTGTAACGATGGTTGGAAAAGCTTGCGAGCATAGCGCGGGCATCTGGCCGGCAGTTCCCGGATGCCGTAACAGGGACTTGAGGTTTTTGTCACGAAGCTTGGCCCTCGCCTTAAAATGAGCGCCGATCTGCAGTCCGCAGCAACCCAGGAGTTTCAGCAATGAACGACCGCGTCAACACCCTCGACACCGCCGTCGGCTATGGCCAGACCCTGCCGCAGGCGGACCGCCAGCGCGTCCTGCGCAACACCTACTGGCTGCTGGCCCTGAGCCTGCTGCCCACCGTCCTGGGCGCCTGGCTGGGCGTGGCCACCGGCATCACGCGCTCGCTCACGGGCGGCCTCGGCCTGGTCGTTTTCATGGTTGGCGCCTTCGGCTTCATGTTCGCCATCGAGAAGACGAAGAACTCGGCTGCCGGCGTCCCAGTGCTGCTGGCCTTCACCTTCTTCATGGGCCTGATGCTGTCTCGACTGATCGCGATGGTGCTGGGCTTCAAGAACGGCTCCGACCTCATCATGATCGCGTTTGGCGGCACGGCCGGCGTGTTCTTCGCGATGGCGTCACTCGCGACCGTCATCAAACGCGACCTGTCGAGCATGGGCAAGTGGCTCTTCGTCGGTGCCGTGGTGCTGATGGTGGGTGCGGTCATCAATATCTTCGTCGGCTCCAGCGCCGGCATGATGGCCATCTCGGTGGCTGCCATCGCGATCTTCTCGGCTTACATGCTGTACGACCTGAAGCAGATCATGGATGGCGGCGAGACCAACTACATCAGCGCGACGCTCGCGTTGTACCTGGATCTCTTCAACGTGTTCCAGAGCCTGCTGGCGCTGCTCGGCATCTTCGGCGGCGAACGCGACTGATCGGTTCGCGCGCTTCAAAAGAAAGGCCCCGTGGGGGCCTGTCTGCATGGCCGCTCGAAGACGGCGATGGAGTCGACGTGCGCCGTGTGCGGGAACATGTTCACGACACCGGCGGCCGTGCACCGATAACCCGCCTGGTGCACGAGCAGTCCGGCGTCACGCGCCAACGTCGACGGATTGCAGCTCACGTAGACGATGCGCTTGGGCGCCGTCCAACCTGACGGCAACCCACCCTCCTGTTGATTCAGGTCGGCCAGGGCCTTGGCCAGCGCGAAGGCGCCCTCGCGCGGTGGGTCGACCAGCCACTTGTCGGCCGCGCCATCGGCGACGAGCATCTCGGGCGTCATCTCGAACAGGTTGCGCGCGACGAAGCGGGCAGGCGCGAGCGCACCGCGCGTCGGCCCGGCCGGTCGGTTTCGCTCGAAGTTGTCCGTTGCCCGGGCGACCAGCGTGTCGCTGCCCTCGATGCCCAGCACCTCGCGCGCGCGCGTGGCCAGCGGCAGCGTGAAATTACCGAGCCCGCAGAACCAGTCGATCACGCGCTCGTCGCCCTGCACATCGAGCAGACGTAGGGCGCGCCCGACCAACACGCGGTTGATGTGCGGGTTGACCTGCGTGAAGTCCGTCGGCTTGAATGGCATCGTCACGCCGAAGGCGGGCAAGGCATATGACAGCACGGGCCCACCCTCGTCCAGCAACTTGACGGTGTCTGGCCCCTTGGGCTGCAGCCACCACTGCACGCCAGCGTTGAGCGACGCGAAGTCGCGCAGGCGTTGCAGGTCGGCGGCCGACAGCGGCTCGAGATGGCGCAGCACCAGGGCAATCACGCCCAGCCCGGTGCCGTCCGGCGCATCGCCGCAGGCCAGTTCGATCTGCGGGCAGGTGGCATGGGCGTCGAGCGAACCGATGAGCGCGCGCAACGGCATCAGCATGTCGCTCACCTGCGCCGGCAGCACCGGACACACCTGCATGTCGGCCAGGTAGCGGCTCTTGCGCTCGTGGAAGCCGATCAGCACCGTGCCCTTCTTCACCACGTGGCGCACCGACAGGCGCGCCCGGTAGCGGTAGTGCCAGGTCGGCCCTTCCAGCGGGCGCATCATGTTCTCGGGCTTGACCTTGCCCAGGTGCCAGAGGTTGTCTTCCAGCGCACGCTGCTTGACCGCCACCTGGGCAGCCGCATCGAGGTGCTGCATCTTGCAGCCGCCGCAGGCGCCGGTGTGCAGCCCGAAGTGCGGGCAGCCGGGGCGCACGCGCTGCGACGACTCACGGCGGATCGCGCTGACCGTGCCCTGGGCCCAGTTGTTCTTCTTGCGGTGCTGGTTGAACTGCACTTCCTCGAAAGGGAGCGCGCCCTCGATGAACACCACCATGCCATCGGCCTTGTGGGCCACGCCCTGGGCATCGAGGTCGAGCGACTCGATGGTCAGCCATTCATCGCGGGCATCGGGGGCGCCTGGGGCCGCGCCACCTTTTTCTGTCTTTTCGGTCATGGGGAATTGTCTCAGGCGGCCCGATGCCGCACGGCGCGCACCGGGCGCGCCGTCGTCGTCGAACGGCGGTGGCTACTGGCGCGAGGGCAGATAGCGCGCCGGGTCGACCGGCTTGCCCTGGCGGCGGATCTCGAAGTGGAGCTTCACACGGTCGGCATCGCTGTTGCCCATCTCCGCGATTTTCTGCCCCTTCTGCACCGACTGGTCTTCCTTCACCAGCAGCGCCTGGTTGTGCGCATAGGCGGTGAGGTAGGTGTTGTTGTGCTTCAGGATGATGAGGTTGCCGTAGCCGCGCAACCCGGCGCCCGCATACACCACGCGCCCGTCGGCGGCGGCGAGCACCGAATCGCCCGCCTTGCCGGCGATGTCCAGGCCCTTGTTCTTGGCCTCGTCGAAGCCCGCGATGAGCGTGCCGTGCGCAGGCCAGATCCAGCCGAGGTCTTCGTCACCCGAGGCGGCGGTGGGCGGCGACGCCGGCTTGGCCGGTGCGCTGGCGGCGGCCACGGGCGCGGTGGGGCTGGACGGCGTGACGGTCGGCTGGGGCGCGACGGGGCGCGTGACCACGCCGTTGGGCTCCACCGTGGCCGGTGCCACCGCGACGTTGGCGCCTGGCGGTACCACGCGCAGAACCTGCCCGACTTCGATTAGGTCGGGGTTGTCGAGATTGTTCCAGCGTGCGAGGTTCTGCCAGGTCTGGCCGGTCTCGTTCGCGATGCGACGGATCGTGTCACCGGGGCGCACGGCGTAGTAGCCGGGCTTGCCGTAGTTCTCGATGCCCGGCAGCGGCTTGCCGGATGCGTCGGTGGTGATCGGCGGCATACCCGGCGCGATCGGCGCACCGTTGTTGCCGCGTGCCATGGTGCCGCGGTCTTCGACCGGCACAGGGCCGCTCGGCGAAGCACACCCTGCAATCACGAGCATCGACGCCAATATCAAACCAGCCAACCCGCGCCGATTGCCAAATCCCTGCATGTGTTCGTCCTTCAAGCAATCCCCGATTTTAGGGGGACAAAATGAACCGCCTCAAGAACACGGCGTTGCAGCCCCGTGACGGTTTTATCGATCACGACCAATGCCTGGCCGCCGCCCGGCGAATGCGTCGGTGCCACGATGCGCCCGCCGACTGCCAGCTGCTCGACCCAGGCGTCCGGCACGGCCTCGCCGCCCGCCGCCGCAATGATTCCGGCATAGGGTCCGCCCTTCGCATAGCCCACCATACCGTCGCCCAGCAGGAGGTGCACGGTGGCCAGCCGGAACGGCCGCAGGTTGGTCCGGGCGCGCTCGTGCAGGCCACGCAGCCGTTCGATGCTGTAGACCTCGCTCGCCACGTGGCTCAGCACCGTGGCCTGGTAGCCGCAGCCGGTGCCGATCTCCAGCACGCGGCCCAGCCGGTCGTTCGGCTTGCCGGCCAGCGCCGGTGCGCCCAGCAGCAGTTCGATCATGCGCGCCACCACGTTGGGCTTGGAGATCGTCTGGCCCAAGCCGATCGGCAGGCTGGTGTCCTCATACGCCTGGTTCACCAGCGCGCTGTCGACGAACCGATGCCGTTCGACCGCCCCCATCGCCCGCAGCACGCGCGCATCGGCCACGCCCTGTGCGGCCAGACGCTGCACCATCCGCGCACGGATGGCGTCGGAGGCCATCGACGGCGTGGTCGGCACCAGCGGGCGAACGGGAACGGCAGGTTGGCGGCCGCGAGTGACGGCGGACGCCGTGGGCGTGAGACGCACCGGAAACCCGGGCCTCGAGGGCGGCTTGGACGACATCAGCAGCTTCCTCCGCTGCGCGGCGTGGGGTGCACGCTCACCGCAGCAGGCGCGTCACGGTGTCGCGCCATTGCCCGAGGTTGGCGTGGTCCGTGAGGTCGATCTGCAGCGGCGTGAGCGCCACATGGCCCTCGGCCGTGGCATGAAAATCGGTGCCCTCGCCGCTGTCCTTGGCGCCACCGGCACCGGCGATCCAGTACATGGTCTCGCCGCGTGGGCTCTCCTGCGTGATCACCTTCTCCGCTGCATGCCGGCGACCGAGACGACACACCTTGATGGGCTTGAGCTCGTCGAAGGGTCGGTTGGGAATGTTGACGTTCAGCAGCCAGGCCGGGCCTTCGAGCATGCGCTCGCGCTCGATGCGTTCGACCAGACGGCGCGCGACCCGGGCCGCCGAATCGACATGCGCCCAGCCCTTCTCGATCTGCGAGAAGGCGATGGCCGGAACGCCGAAAAGATAGGCCTCCATCGCCGCGCCGACGGTCCCGGAATAGATGGTGTCGTCGCCCATGTTGGCGCCGTTGTTGATCCCGGACACGACCAGATCAGGCTTGTAACCAAGCAACCCCTTGAGCGCGATGTGCACGCAGTCGGCCGGCGTGCCCGTGACATAGCGAAAACCGTTGTGGGCCTGGTGAACGTACAGCGGCGCGGCCAGCGTCAGGGCATTCGACTTGGCGCTGTTGTTGTGCTCAGGGGCGATGACTTCGACATCGGCGAAGTCCTTGAGCGCGTCGTACAAGGCGACGATGCCGGGCGCCTGGAAGCCGTCGTCGTTGGAAATGAGTATCTTCATGGCGTCTGAGAGTGCGCGCGATTGTAGGCGCCGGGGTCGGTCGCCGCAGGGACAAGAACCGCGCTCCGGCGACCCTATCATGGCCCGCTTTCCCCGTCCGAGCGACCCATCGAAGGAGACATCTGCATGCATGCCTGGCTTTGCGAAAACCCCACCGGCGTCGACGCGCTGAACTGGAAAGAACTGCCGACGCCCACGCCCGGCCCGGGCCAGGTGCTCATCGAGATCAAGGCAGCGAGCCTGAACTTTCCTGACCTGCTGATCGTGCAGAACAAGTACCAGATGAAGCCGCCGCTGCCCTTCGTGCCGGGCTCGGAGTACGCGGGCGTGGTGCAGGCCATCGGCGATGGCGTCACGAATCTGAAGCCCGGAGACAACG
>CALRYR010000258.1:0-6353 GCA_943372425.1 Variovorax sp. YR752
GACCTCTATCCGAGCCTGTCGCTCAGCGGATCGGTCAGCGTGTCGGCGAGCAGCCTGGCCTCGCCAGCCACGCTCTGGTCGTTCGGGCCGTCGCTCTCAATCCCGCTGTTCGACGGCGGGCAGCGCCGTGCGGCGGTCGACTCCGCGCGGGCCAGCTACACCTCGGCGATGGCCAGCTACAAGCAGGGCGTGCGCACGGTCGTCCGCGACGTGGAAGAGGCGCTGCTGAATCTCGATGGCGCCGGGCGCCGCGCGGAACAGGCGGAAACGGCCGCGCGCGAGTACCGAAGCTATTTCCAGTCGAGCGAGAGCAACTGGCGCGCGGGCCGCACCAGCCTGCTCACGCTGGAAGAGGCCCGGCGCTCCGCCGTGACGGCCGAAATCACCGAGATCACCCTGCAACAGAACCGTGTCCAGTATTGGATCGCGCTCTACAAAGCCGTCGGCGGCGGATGGCAGCCCGGCACGCCGGTCGCAGCACCCGTAGCGTCGGCCGATGAACAAACCCAGAAGCCATGAGCATCCCATCGAAACCCAAGTCCCGCCGCGGCCTTGTCATCGCCGCGATCCTCCTGGTGGTCGTTGTCGCCGCCGTCTTCTTCCTGCGGCCACCCGCGAAGGATGCCGCAGCCAGCACGCCGGCCAGCGCGATGACCGTCGAGGTCATCGCGCCGGACCGCCGCGACTGGTCGCAGACCCTGCAAGGCAGCGGGGCGATCACGGCATGGCAGGAGCTGATCGTCAGCCCCGAAACCGGCGGCTACCGCGTCGCGGAGCTGCTGGTGGACGTCGGTGACGTGGTCAAGCGCGGCCAGGTGCTCGCGCGCCTGGCGGACGACAGCCTGAAGGTCGACCTGCGCAAGCAGGAAGCGGTGATCGCGCAATCGCGCAGCAGCCTCGAGCAGGCCAGCGCCTATGTGAAGCGGGCGAATGCGGTCGGCGCGAGCGGCTCGTTGTCCGAGCAGCAGATCGAGGAGTACCGCATCTCGGAGACGACGGCGCGCGCGACGCTGCAGTCGTCGCAGGCCGATCTCGACAGCGTGAAGCTCAAGCTCGCGCAGACGCGCGTCCTGGCGCCCGACGACGGCGTGGTGTCGTCGAAGAGCGGGATCGTCGGCAACGTGGTGAGCGCAGGCACCGAACTCTTCCGCCTCGTGCGGCAGGGCCGGCTCGAATGGCGGCCCGAGTTCGATGCCCGTGAACTCGCTTCGGTGAAGACCGGCCAGAAGGCGGAACTGACGCTGCCCAACGGTGAACGTGTGAGCGGCACGGTGCGCATCCCGGCACCGACCTTGTCGACGAGCACCGGGCGCGCCACGGTGTACGTCAGCCTCACCAGCGACAGCACCGCGCGTGCCGGCATGTTCGCCAGCGGCCTGATCCGGCTGGGCACCACGTCGGCCGTCACGCTGCCGCAGACGGCCATCGTCATGCGCGACGGGCGTGCCTACGTCTACCTCGTGGACGCCAACAACAAGGTGTCCGCACAGGTCGTGACGACGGGCCGTCGCCAGGACGACCGCGTCGAGCTGCTGTCGAAACTGGCCAGCGATGCGCGCGTCGTGGCCAGTGGCGGCGCCTTCCTGTCCGAAGGCGTGCTGGTGACGGTCAAGCCGGCGGAGGCCAAGCAATGAATGTGTCGTCCTGGTCGATCCGCAACCCGGTTCCGGCCGTCCTGACCTTCATCCTGCTCACGGTCCTGGGGATCATCGGCTTCCGGACGTTGCAGATCCAGGACTTCCCCGACACCGACCTGCCGACCATCCAGGTGTCGGCGACGCTCGAAGGCGCTGCCCCCGCGCAGCTCGAGACCGAGGTCGCGCGCAAGATCGAGGACAAGCTCGCCTCGCTGAGCCGGCTGGACCACATCACCACGACCATCACCGACGGCCTGGTGAGCATCAGTGTCAGCTTCGAGATCGACAAGGACTCGGAAGTCGCGCTCAACGAGGTCCGCAATGCGGTCGACAGCGCCAAGTCCGACCTCCCGGCCAGCATCACGTCGCCGACGGTCTCCAAGCTGACCACGGCCAGCACCGCGCTGCTCACCTACACCATCGACTCGACGGCGATGGACGAGAAGGACCTGTCCTGGTTTGTCGACAACCAGGTCACGAAGAACCTGCTGACCGTCAAGGGCGTCGGCTCGGTGTCGCGCGTGGGGGGCATCGACCGCGAAGTGCACGTCGACCTCGACGCGGTGCTGATGGCGGGCTTGGGCGTCACGCCGTCGGATGTGTCGACGCAACTCAAGGCCACGCAGAAAGAGGCATCGGGCGGCGAGACCTACGTCGGCGGCCAGAAGCAGTCGAGCCGCACGCTGGCCACCGTCGGCTCCGCCGCCGAGGTCGCGGCCATCACGCTGTCGCTGGGCGATGGCCGCTACGTGCGGCTCGACCAGATCGCGCGCATCACGGACACGAGCGCCGAGCGCACGACCATGGCGTTCCGCGACGGCAAGAAGGTGATCGGCTTCGAGATCAAGCGCTCGCAGGGCTTCTCGGACGTCGGCGTCGCGAACGATGTCCGCGCGTCACTGAAGAAGTTTTCCACGGCCCATCCCGAGGTCCACATCGTCGAGGCCAGCAACACCGTCACGCCGATCGAGGAGAACTACGAAGGCTCCATGGAGCTGCTGCTCGAAGGGGCGGTGCTCGCGGTGCTTGTGGTGGGATGGTTCCTGCGCGACATGCGTGCGACCTTCATCGCCGCGGCCGCGCTGCCGTTGTCGATCGCGCCGGCCTTCGCCTTCATGGCGCTGGCGGGCTATTCGCTCAACACCATCACGCTGCTGTCGCTGTCACTGGTCATCGGCGTGCTGGTGGACGATGCGATCGTGGAGATCGAGAACATCGAGCGCCATCTGCTGATGGGCAAGACCCCGTACCAGGCCGCGATGGAGGCGGCCGACGAGATCGGCCTGGCGGTGATCGCCACGACCTTCACGCTGGTGGCGGTCTTTTTGCCGACCGCCTTCATGGGTGGCATTCCCGGCAAGTTCTTCCGCCAGTTCGGCGTGACCGCATCGATCGCGGTGCTCGCGTCCTTGCTGGTCGCGCGGTTGCTCACGCCGATGATGGCCGCCTACCTGCTCAAGCCCAAGGCGGCGCACCTGCACAACGCGTCGATCGATGGGCCGGTGATGACGCGTTACCTGGGCTGGGCGCGCGGCGTGCTTGAGCACCGCAGGGCCACTGTCCTGGCTGCACTGGTCTTCCTCGTGCTGTCGGTGGCGCTGGCGCTGACGATCCCGACCGCGTTCATGCCGGAACAGGACAAGGCCCAGACCACGGTGACGCTCAAGCTCGGGCCCGACGCCACGCTGGCGCAGAGCACCGCGGTCAGCCAGAAGGCGCAGCAGCTGCTGAGCAAGATCCCCGAGGTGCGCTCCGTCTTCATTGCCGCCGGCACGGCCAGCACCGGCAGCGGCATGAGCTCGAGCGCGACGACGGACGTCACCAGCTCCACGCTCACGGTGGACCTGGTGGACCGCGGCGATCGAAAGCTCAAGCAGTCCGCCGTCGAGGCCGAAATCCGCGACCAGCTCAAGACCATTCCGGGCGTGCGTGTGACGGTCGTCGGCGGCAGCTCGGGTTCGACGCTGGAGATCACGCTGGCCGGCGACGATGCCGACACGCTGAACAAGGCCGCCGACCAGGCCGAGCAACAGCTTCGGTCGCTGCGCAATGTCGGCACGGTGACGTCGAGCGCGGCACTGCAGCGCCCGGAGGTGCAGGTGCGTCCGGACTATGCGCGCGCTGCCGCCCTGGGCGTCACGTCCGAAGCGCTGGCGGACGCCGTCCGGCTCGCGACCTATGGCGACTACTCGACCGCGCTGCCCAAGCTCAATCTGCCCGAACGCCAGATCGCGATCCGCGTGCGGATGGATGATTCGGTGCGCCAGGACATGGATGCGATCAGCCAGTTGCGCGTCAAGGGTGCCAACGGCTCCGTCAGCCTTGGCTCGGTGGCGGATGTGACCATGGGCAGCGGCCCGTCGCAGATCGATCGGCTGGACCGTTCGCGCAACGTGACCCTGAGCGTGGAACTTAATGGTCGCGCGCTCGGCGAAGTGCAGAGAGAGGCCATGGCCCTGTCGTCGCTCAAGACGCTGCCGGCGGGCGTGCGCATCGTGGAGCAGGGCGAGCTGCAGCGCATGTCGGAGCTGTTCACGAGCTTCGGCACGGCGATGGCGATCGGGGTGTTCTGCATCTATGCCGTGCTGGTGCTGCTGTTCCATGACTTCATGCAGCCCGCCACCATTCTTTGCGCGTTACCACTGGCCTTTGGCGGTGCGTTCGGCGCCCTCTGGCTCACGAACCAGTCCTTCTCGATGCCGGTGGTCATCGGCGTGCTGATGCTCATGGGCATCGTGACCAAGAACTCGATCCTGTTGGTCGAGTACGCCATCGTCGCGCGGCGCGATCGCGCGATCACACGGCTCGACGCGGTGATCGATGCCTGCCACAAACGCGCGCGCCCCATCGTCATGACGACCATCGCCATGGCCGCCGGGATGATGCCCAACGCCCTCGGCCTGGGCGCGGAGCCCAGCTTCCGCCAACCGATGGCGATCGTGGTCATCGGCGGCCTGCTCACCTCGACGGTACTGAGCCTGTTGGTCGTGCCCGTGGTGTTCACCTACGTGGACGACCTGCTGCAGTGGCTGCGCGGCTTGCTGCCGAAGCACGCCACGGAATAGCGCGCACCCGCCCGCGCACTGCGCACAACACGTTCGCCGATGCGGCGCGCCGGGGTCCCGACCCTCGCGCGCCGCATCGCGTTTCCGGCGCTGTCCACACCCTGCCGAACTTTCTTGTGGGGCTGCCGCCACGGCGGCTTCGTCGTCCCAGATTCCTACCAGATTGATACCTAACTTCCATGATTTAACGAGAAACTCACAATGCAACGCAATTCAACTTGCCTTGGCTGGGCGCGCATGGACGGGCGCAAATGGATTGCGCGACACGTCCTTTCGGGTGTGGCGGTGCTGTGGATCGGATGGGGCGGCCTTGTCCAGGCCGCGATGGCACAAAACGCCGTCGAGGCGGTGTCCACCTCGATGCAATCCGGCACCGAGGTGGTCCGGATCGACTTCACGCACGCGCTCCAGCAAGTGCCGGCGGGCTTCACCGTGCAACGGCCCGCGCGCATCGCGCTGGACTTTCCGGACACGCAGAATTCCGTGGGCCGTTCGGAGATCCCGGTGAACCAGGGCAACCTGCGCGGCATCCACGTGGTGCAGGCCAACGACAGGACCCGGCTGGTGCTCAACCTGAACGAGGCGACGGCGTATCGCACCGAGTTGCAAGGCAAGTCGCTGCTCGTCTCCCTGGACGCGGTGCCGGGGAACAGCGTGAGTTCCGGTGTGAGCAACGCGACCTTTGCGGAAAACCGCAACCGCGACGTGCAACCGCTGCGCAACCTGGACTTCCGGCTCGGCCGGGACCGGGCGGGCCGCGTGATCGTGGACCTGGCCAACCCGCAGGTGGGCGTGGATGTTCGCCAGCAGGGCAAGTCGCTGGTCGTGGAGTTCACGAAGACCTCCCTGCCCGAGGGCCTCGCGCGCCGCCTGGATGTGGCCGACTTCGGCACACCGGTGCAGACCGTGACCACGCAGCAGGTGGGCGACCGTGTCCGCATGACCCTCGAGCCGCAAGGCGACTGGGAGCACAGCGCCTACCAGAGCGACAGCCAGTTCGTGGTGGAGGTGCGCCCCCGCAAGGTCGATCCGACGAAGCTCACGGCGGGCGTGGGCTACACGGGCGAGCGGCTGTCGCTGAACTTCCAGAACATCGAGATCCGCTCGCTGCTGCAGGTCATCGCCGACTTCACCAACTTCAACATCGTCACCTCCGACTCGGTGACCGGTGCGTTGACGCTCCGCCTGAAGGATGTCCCCTGGGATCAGGCGCTGGACATCATCATGCAGGCGAAGAACCTCGGCATGCGCAAGAACGGCAGCGTGCTCTGGATCGCTCCGAAGGACGAGATCAACGCGAAGGAGAAGATGGAGTTCGAGGCGAAGGCCGCACTCGAAACATTGGAGCCGCTGCGGACCCGATCCTTTCAGCTGAACTACACCAAGGCCGTGACGATCGCCCAGGGCCTCAGCGGTACCGGGTCAGGCGCGGGCGGTGGCGGCGGCGGGACGGCGGCGCGCATCCTGAGCGCTCGCGGCAGCGTGGTGGCTGAGGCGCGTTCCAACCAGCTCTTCGTGACCGACGTGGCCTCGCGGCTCGACCAGGTCGCCGAGATGATCCAGAAGCTCGACGTGTCGGTGCGGCAGGTGCTCATCGAAGCGCGCATCGTCGAGGCGTCCGACGAGTTCAGCAAGTCGATCGGCGTCAAGC
>CALRYR010000259.1:0-6351 GCA_943372425.1 Variovorax sp. YR752
GCAGGGCACCATCGCCAACATCGTGCGCACCATCGAGGCCGCGCGCGCCGCGGGCATGCTGGTCGTCTTCCTGCAGAACGGCTGGGACGCGCAGTACGTCGATGCCGGCGGCCCCGGCTCGCCCAACTGGTACAAGTCGAACGCGCTCAAGACCATGCGCAAGAAGCCCGAGCTGGCCGGCAAGTTCCTCGCCAAGGGCGGCTGGGACTACGAACTCATCGACGCGATGAAGCCGCAGGCCGGCGACATCGTGATCCCCAAGACCCGCTACAGCGGCTTCTTCAACAGCACGCTCGACAGCACGTTGCGCGCCCGCGGCATCCGCAACCTGGTGTTCACCGGCATCGCGACCAACGTGTGCGTGGAGTCGACGCTGCGCGACGCCTTCCACCTCGAATACTTCGCCGTGATGCTCGAAGACGCGACACACGAGCTCGGCGGCGCCGCGATCCAGCAGGCGACCGTCTACAACGTCGAGACCTTCTTCGGCTGGGTCTCGACGGTCGACGATTTCGTCACCGCGCTGACCTGACCCGCTTTTTTTCGACCCAGGAGTTTCCATGCCCAAGCAAGCCATCATCCCACCCGGCACCACCACCCCCATCGCTCCTTTCGTCCCCGGCACCATGGCCGACGGCATCGTCTACGTGTCGGGCACGCTGCCCTTCGACAAGGACAACAACGTGGTCCACGTGGGCGACGCCACGCTGCAGACGCGCCATGTGCTGGAGACCATCAAGAGCGTCATCACCACCGCCGGCGGCACGATGGACGACGTGACCTTCAACATGATCATGATCAAGGACTGGGCCGACTACGCGAAGGTCAACGCGGTCTATGCCGAGTACTTCCCTGGCGTGAAGCCGGCGCGCTACTGCATCCAGTGCGGCCTGGTGAAGCCCGACGCGCTGGTCGAGATCGCCTCCATCGCCCACGTCGGAAAGCCCTGATGCCGCTGCACCACGAGGTCCACGGCCACGGCAGGCCCGGTGCGCCGAGCCTGCTGCTGTCCTCCGGCCTGGGCGGCTCGGCGAACTTCTGGAAGCCGCAGATCCCGGCGCTGGTCGAGGCCGGCTGGCGCGTGGTCGCCTATGACCAGCGTGGCACCGGCCGCAGCCCCGAGGCGCTGCAGGCGGACTACGCGATCGCCGACATGGCGCGCGACGTGGTCGAGGTACTCGACGCGACCGACACGGCGCAATGCGTGGTGATCGGCCATGCGCTGGGCGGCCTGGTCGGCCTGCAGCTCGCGCTCGACGCGCCGGACCGTGTGGCCGGGCTGGTGCTGGTCAACGCCTGGTCCAAGCCCAACCCGCATTCGGCACGCTGCTTCGATGCGCGCCTGGCCTTGCTGGGCGCGGTCGGCCCGCGTGCCTATGTCGAAGCGCAACCGATCTTCCTGTACCCGGCGGCCTGGTGCGCCGAACATGCCGACGACGTGCAGGCCGAGGTCGAGCACGCCTTCGCGCATTTCCCCGGCGAGGCCAACATGCGCGCGCGCATCGGTGCGCTGCGGGCCTTCGACGTCGACGCTCAGCTGGGTCGCATCGTGGTGCCGACGCTGGTCGCCGCGGCGATGGACGACGTGCTCGTGCCCTGGACGATGTCGCAGCGCCTCGCCGAAGGCCTGCCCCACGCCATACTCGACCGCGTACCGCATGGCGGCCACGCCCACAGCGTGACGGAAGCGGACACCTTCAACGCCACCTTGCTCGCCTTCCTCGCCAAGACGGGCGCTCACTGATCTCTGCCATGACCCAAGCCCTCGACACCGCCGCCCTGGCGACCCTCTTCACCGAAGCCCGCAGCCAGAACGGCTGGCTGCCCGAGCCGGTGAGCGACGACCTGCTCCAACAGGTCTACGAGCTCGCCCGCATGGGGCCGACCTCGGCCAACTGCTCGCCCGCGCGCTTCGTCTTCGTGCGCACGCCCGAGGGCAAGGAGCGCCTGAAGCCCGCGCTGTCGGCCAGCAACGTCGACAAGACGATGACGGCACCCGTCACCGTGATCGTGGCCTGGGACAAAACCTTCTACGACAAGCTGCCCACGCTCTTTCCGCACGCCGATGCGCGCGCCTGGTTCACCGGCAGCCCCGAGGTCGCGCACGAGACGGCCTTTCGCAACGGCACGCTGCAGGCCGCCTACCTGATCCTCGCGGCGCGTTCGCTGGGGCTGGACGCTGGCCCGATGTCGGGCTTCGACAAGGCCAAGGTCGACGCCGCCTTCTTCGGCGGCACGACCTGGACCGTCAACTTTCTCGTCAACCTCGGGCACGGCGACCCGGCGAAGGTCTTCGGCCGGCTGCCGCGGCTGGCCTTCGACGAGGCCTGCACGCTCGCCTGACCCAGGACCGGGATACATCCATGCAGAAGGCCGACTACCGCAACGCGATGTCGCGCCTGGGCGCGGCGGTCAACATCATCACGACCGACGGGCCGGCGGGCCGCGCGGGCTTCACCGCGTCGGCCGTGTGCAGCGTGACCGACGAGCCCCCGACGCTGCTGATCTGCCTGAACCGTACCGCGTCGGTGTATCCGGCGTTCCAGACGAACGGCGTGCTGTGCGTCAACACGTTGGCTGCCGGTCACCAGGCGATGTCGAACCTGTTCGGCGGCAAGACGCCGATGGCGGCGCGCTTCGAAGCCGGCGAGTGGGCAATGGCGCGCAGCGGCGCGCCGGTGCTGCTGGACGCCGCGGTGTCCTTCGACTGCCGCGTCACGAGTGCCACCACGGTCGGCACGCACGACGTGATCTTCTGCGAAGTCCTCGCCGTCGCCATGGGCAGCGCGACCCACGGCCTCATCTACTTCGACCGCGCGTACCACGAGGTGTCGGCAACGGCGGCCTGACGGCAGGCGCCGGCTGGCGCGTGCACCACCAACGCAGTTTGTCCATTTGGTCCACTTGGCATGGAGATTGCGTCCCATCGCCGATCTTTGCGAACAGGAACAGCAGTGCCATCCATCCCCCTCATCGACCTGAAGGGCAGCATCGACGCCGACAGTGCCACCGCACGGCAGTCGGCCGCCGAGCTCCATGCCGCCCTCAGCTCGATCGGCTTCGCGTACATCGCGGGCCATACCGTGTCGCCGCAGGTCCGCGCGGCGGCGTTCGCGGCGTCGAAGGAATTCCACGCGTCCGCGCTGGCGCTGAAGCAATCCATCGCCATCAACGCGTTCCACCGCGGCTACATGGGCATGGCGACCTCGACCATCGTGACCTCGTCGGTGGCCAAGGTGACCAAGCCGAACATGAGCGAGTCGCTGATGATCATGCACACGCTGCCCGATGACGACCCGGCCGTGCTGGCGCAGGAGCCGCTGCAGGGCCCCAACCAGTGGCCGGAATGGCTGCCGGGCTTCAAGCCCGCGATGCAGGCGTACGAGCAGGAAGTCGACGCGCTGGGCCGCTATGTCATCCGCCTGATCGCCATCAGCCTGGGCCTGGCGCCGAATGCGCTCGACCACTACTTCGAGCGGCCGACCACCTTCCTGCGGGCGCTGCACTATCCGCCGCAACCGGCGCTCGAAACGGATGCGGTCGGCTCGGCGCCGCACACCGACTACGGGATCATCACGCTGCTCGCGCAGGACAACTCGGGCGGACTGCAGGTGCGCCCGCGCGGCGGCGACTGGATCGAGGCGCCCCCCATCGAGAACACCTACGTGCTCAACGTCGGCGACATGCTGGCGCGCTGGACCAACGAGCGCTTCGTCTCGACGCCGCACCGCGTCGTCAACCGCTCCGGTGGTGACCGCTACTCGCTGCCGTATTTTCTCGACCCGTCGATGGACGCCCGCATCGAATGCCTGCCCACCTGCACCGACGCGGCCAACCCACCGAAGCACGAGCCCGTGCGCTACGGCGATTACCTGATGCACCGCCTGAACAAGAACTACACCTACCGGCAGGACACGCCGACGGCTGCGGCCTGACGGCGTTCCTCTTTCTTTTCTCCTTTCTCTTTTTCAAGGACATCCCATGAAGCACTTCTCCCGCCGTGACTACCTGCAGGCCATGGCCGCCGCCGCCGGCATGTCGGCCCTGGCCATCCCCGGCATCTCGGCCGCTGCACAGAACCTGGTCGTCAACACCTACGGCGGCCGCTGGGAGAAGTTCTGGCGCTCCGACCTGATGCCGATGTTCCAGAAGTCCGCCGGCGTCGAGACCACGCTGGACGTCGGCCTGGGCAAGAACTTCGTCGCCAACCTGCGCGCGGCCGGCATCGAGAAGCCGCCCTACAGCATCCTCATGCTCAACGAGAACATCGCGAGCCTGGTGCGGGCCGAAGGCTACTTCGAGGCCATCCCGGCGGCCAAGGTGCCGAACCTGGCCAGCGCCTACCCGTTCCTGCGCAACCCGGGCGACAACGGCGTGCGCGCCATCGTCTCGACCATCGGCATCGGCTATCGCAAAGACCTGGTGAAGACGCCGCCCAAGTCGTGGAGCGACCTGTGGAGCAACCCCGAGTTCAAGGGCAAGATCGGCCTCTACCAGATCGGCAACACGGCCGCGATGCTGTTCCTTCTGATGACGGCCAAGCTCTACGGCGGCTCGCAGGACGCCATTGACCGCGCCTTCGTCGAGATCAAGAAGCTGCTGCCCTTCACGCAGGCCGACTGGAGCGGCACCTTGTCGACCATGCTCACGCGCGGCGACGTCACGGTGGCGGTCATCGACTTCCCCGAGATCGTCGCGCTGCAGAAAAAAGGCGTGCCGGTCGAGATGGTGGTGCCCACCGAAGGCGTGCTGGCCTTCGAGCAGTCCTTCAACGTGCTGAAGAACGCGCCGGCCAAGGAAGAGGCCTACAAGTACCTCGACTTCATCCTTCGCCCCGACGTGCAGGAGATGATGGCCAAGGAATTCTTCACCTCGCCGACCAACACCAAGTCGAAGCTCGACGCGGCGCTGGCCAAGGACGTGCCGGTGTCCGGCGAGGGCATGAAGAAGATCTTCCAGTTCGACTGGAGCAAGGTGAACCCGCAGGTCGCCGCCATCACCGACCGCTGGAACCGGGAGATGAAGTGAGCGTTGTTGCCGACGCGTTGCCCGCCCTCGGGCGACGCACCACGCGCGTGTCGCTCGACGGCCTGCGCAAGACCTTCGCCGGCAGCGCCACGCCGGCCATCCAGCACCTCGACCTGAACACGGTCGAGGGCGAGTTCATCTCGCTGCTGGGGCCCAGCGGCTGCGGCAAGACCACCACGCTGCGCTGCGTCGCGGGCTTCGAGTTTCCCGACCAGGGCCGCGTGCGGCTGAACGACGAGGACATCACCGACCTGCCGCCCGAGAAGCGCGACATCGGCATGGTGTTCCAGAACTACGCGCTGTTCCCGCACCTCACCGTCGCGCGCAACCTGGCCTTCGGGCTGGAGATGCGCGGCGTAGGCAAAGCCGAGATGAAGCGCCGCATCGACGCGGTGCTGGCGATGGTGCAGCTCACCGCCATGGCCGAGCGCTATCCGCGCCAACTGTCGGGCGGCCAGCAGCAGCGCGTGGCGCTGGCGCGCGCGCTCGTCATCGAGCCGCGGCTGCTGCTGCTCGACGAACCCCTGGCCAACCTCGATGCGGTGCTGCGCGAGGACATGCGCGTGTTCATCCGCGAGTTGCAGAAGCGCGTGGGCATCACCACGCTGTACGTCACGCACGACCAGGCCGAGGCGATGGTGATGTCCGATCGCGTGGCCGTGATGCTTGGCGGCCGGCTGCTGCAGTTCGACGTGCCCGAAGCCATCTATCTGCGCCCGCGCAGCATCGAGGTCGCGAGTTTCATCGGCCGCTCGAACCTGATCGAAGGCCGCGTCGAGGGCCTCACCGATGCGGCCGGCCCGTACCCCACCTACCGGGTCGACAGCGCGCTGGGCCCGGTGTTGGCCTGCTACGACCAGCCGCTCGCCACCGGCCAGCCGGTGAACGTGACGATCCGCCCCGAGGCGATCCGCTTCCAGGCCGACGGTCCGTACAGCGGCCAGGTGCAGTCCGCGTACTTCCTGGGCAGCACAGTCGAGCACACGGTGCAATGTGGCAGTGGCCAGAATCTGCTGGTGCAGACCGCGCCGAGCCAGCGTGTGGACGCCGATGCGCACGCCGCCTTCGCCTTCGATCCGGGCCACGCCTGGATCATCACGGCCGCATGAACGCGGTATCGATTCCGGTGGCGGGCTCGGTCGCCGTGCCACAGCGGCGCCCGCAACCGCTGTCGCGCCGCGCCTTCTGGCTCATCGTGCCCGCGCTGGTGCTGATCGGCGTGTTCCTGCTGCTGCCCTACCTGAACATCGTGAGCATGAGCCTGCGCCCGCCGGCCGTCGGCGCACCGTACGGCAAGGGCTTCACGCTGGGCAACTACGCGAC
>CALRYR010000260.1:0-6335 GCA_943372425.1 Variovorax sp. YR752
GCAATGGCAGACCGCCTACCAGGAGAACCACGACACCGGCGCCTACACGCCGGACCCGCGCTCGGCCGGCCGCCGCGCGCTCGCGGGCATGGCGCTCACGAACCTGTGCCTGGCGGCCCGCGCTTCGGGCGACACGGTGTGGCCGGGCAAGACGCTGCAGCGCTTCAAGGACGCCGGCAACATGACCGACCGCTTCAATGCGCTGTCGGCCCTGGTGTCGTCGGGCCATTCGCTGGCGGCACCGGCCCTGGCGCGCTTCCACGCGATCTTCAAGGACGAGGCACTGGTCATCGACAAGTGGTTCTCGCTGCAGGCCGGCTCGACCGACCGTGGCGGTGACGTGCTGCCGCTGGTCAAGCAGTTGATGAAGCACCCGGACTTCTCGCTGAAGAACCCGAACCGGGCGCGTAGCGTGATCTTCAGCTACTGCAGCGCCAACCCCGGCGCCTTCCACCGCCCCGATGCAGCCGGCTACGTGTTCTGGTCCGAGCGCGTGTGCGAGCTCGACGCCATCAACCCGCAGGTGGCGGCCCGCCTGGCCCGCTCGCTTGACCGCTGGAGCAAACTGGCCGAACCCTATCGCAGCGCCGCACGCGAAGCCATCGCGCGCGTCGCCGCCAAACCCGATCTCAGCAAGGACACCCAGGAAGTGGTGAACCGTGCGCTGGCCGACTGACCGAGGAACCTCCATGGCTCAACAGAAGATTTCACTCACCCGCTACCTGGTCGAACAGCAACGCGCCGACGGCCACATCCCCGGCCAACTGCGCCTGCTGCTCGAAGTGGTCGCACGCGCCTGCAAGAGCATCAGCCAGGCCGTCAACAAGGGCGACCTGGGCGGCGTGCTCGGCTCCGCCGACAGCGAGAACGTGCAGGGCGAGGTCCAGAAGAAGCTGGACATCATCGCCAATGAAGTGCTCATCGAAGCCAACGAATGGGGCGGCCACCTGGCCGCCATGGCCAGCGAAGAGATGGACAGCATCTACGTGGTGCCCAACCGTTACCCGCAAGGCGAATACCTGCTGCTGTTCGACCCGCTCGACGGCTCCAGCAACATCGACGTGAACGTGAGCATCGGCACCATCTTCAGCGTGCTGAAGAAGCCCGAAGGCCACCCCGGCGTGCAGGAAGCCGACTTCCTGCAGGCCGGCGCCAAGCAGGTGGCGGCCGGCTACTGCATCTACGGCCCGCAGACCACGCTGGTGCTGACCGTGGGCGATGGCGTCGCGATGTTCACGCTCGACCGCGAGCAAGGTTCGTTCGTGCTGACCAAGGAGAACATCCAGATCCCGGCCGACACCAAGGAATTCGCGATCAACATGAGCAACATGCGGCACTGGGATGCCCCGGTGAAGCGCTACATCGACGAGTGCCTGGCCGGCAGCGAAGGCCCGCGCGGCAAGGACTTCAACATGCGCTGGATCGCCAGCATGGTGACCGACGTGCACCGCATCCTGATGCGCGGCGGTATCTTCCTCTACCCCTGGGACAAGCGCGAGCCGGGCAAGCCCGGCAAGCTGCGCCTGATGTACGAGGCCAACCCGATGGGCTGGCTGGTCGAACAGGCCGGCGGCCTGGCCACCAACGGCCGCGAACGCATCCTCGACATCGAGCCCGGCAAGTTGCACGAACGCGTCAGTGTGATCCTCGGATCAAAAAATGAGGTCGAGCGCGTGACCCGCTACCACGACCCGCTATAATCGCAGGCTTCGCCGGTGTAGCTCAGTCGGTAGAGCAGCTCATTCGTAATGAGAAGGTCGGGTGTTCGATTCATCTCTCCGGCACCAATCGCAGTCAGAAAAGCCCGCTATCCAAAAGATAGCGGGCTTTTTCCTTTTGGGCCTTGGGTAGTCGCGACAGGTGTTTCAGGCGGTGTGGTGGAACACCCACCCCTCCGGCCGATGACAAACGGCACACACCGAGCTAGACTGCCCGCATGAAGCCGTTTCGATGGGGGCCAGAGAAGAACGAGCATCTGGTTCTCGAACGCGGAATCTCATTCGAGCAAATGGTTGTCGCGATCGAGGCTGGTGGGTTGCTGGATGTTCTTGCCCACCCCAACCCGGGCAAGTACCCGAATCAGAAGGTGCTGGTCATAGCCAGCGATGGATACGCGTATTTGGTGCCGTTCGTTGAGCAAGAAGATCACTTCTTTCTCAAAACCGTCATCCCGAGCCGAAAGGCAACGCGCGATTACATGAACCAAGGTGAAGACGATGCCTAAGACCGATTCATACGAAACCGAACTGCTGTCGGCCTACGACAAGGGCTCGCTCAAGTCTGTCGCGACGAAGGCCGAGCTTTCAAAGCTCAAGGCCGCCGCCCGCGCCACCGCGATTAAGGACCGCCGGGTCAACATCCGCCTTTCTTCAGGCGACCTTCAGGATATTCAGGTCAAGGCTTTGGAGGAGGGTCTCCCGTACCAGACCCTCATCGCAAGCGTCCTTCACAAGTACGCCACTGGAAGGCTCGCGGAGCGAGAGGGCCCGTCGACGACTCGCATTCCTTCGAAGAGTGTCGTGGCTCGCCGGACAGGCAAAGCCGACGCCTGATCCGTCAAGGGTCAACCACCAGGTACGTATCCTCCTTCAGCTCCTCCATCACCACATAACTGTTCGACTGCGCCGACACCGGCAGCCGCTTCAGGATGCCACCGAGCAACTGCCGGTACTGCTCCATGCCCTTGATGCGGAACTTGAGCAGGTAGTCGAAGCTGCCGGACACCAGGTGGCATTCCATCAGCTCCGGCATGTGGATCAGCTCGCGGCGGGTCTGCTCGAACAGGTCGTCGGACTTGGCCGAGAGCTTGATCTCGACGAAGACCAGCAGCGTGCGGCCCACCGCCGCCGGCGCGACGCGGGCGTGGTAACCGGTGATGACGCGCTCGCGCTCCAGGCGGCGCACGCGTTCGGAGCAGGCCGACGGCGACAGGCCGATCTGCTCGGCCAGTTCGGCGTTGGAGATGCGGCCGTTGCGCTGCAGCGAATCCAGGATTTTTCGGTCGATTCGGTCGAGGTCGGTCATTCTTCGGCGGCACAGGGCCAGGCTGCTTGACGACCATGATTTTCACGCCGATGCGGGCGTACTTCCGTGAAAGCTGCGGCCAGAGCCCCTCTAAATTCGTGTTTCCTCTTCCTCAGCTGGAATCACCGTGAAAGTCGTTGTCCTGGGTTCGGGCGTCGTTGGCGCCACCACTGCGTACTACCTGGCCCGCGCGGGCGCCGATGTGACGGTGCTCGACCGCCAACCCGGCCCGGCGCTGGAAACGAGCTTCGGCAACGCCGGCCAGGTGTCGCCCGGCTATTCGACGCCCTGGGCGGCACCGGGCATTCCGCTGAAGGCGCTGAAGTGGATGTTCCAGAAGCACGCGCCGTTGGCCGTGAAGCCCGACGGCACCCTCTTCCAGTTGCGCTGGATCGCCGCGATGCTGAAGAACTGCACGGCCGAGCGCTACACGGTGAACAAGGAACGCATGATGCGCATCGCGGAATACAGCCGCGACTGCCTGCGCGAACTGCGCGCCGACACCGGCATCGCCTACGAGCACCGCACCGGTGGCACGCTGCAGCTCTTCCGCACGCCCGAGCAGTTGGCGGCGGTGCAACGCGACACGGCGGTGCTCGAGGAATGCGGTGTGGCCTACGAACTGCTCGATGCCGACGGCGTGGCGCAGGTGGAGCCGGCGCTGATGCAGGCCCGCGGTCGCCTGGCCGGCGGCCTGCGCCTGCCGGGCGACGAGACCGGCGACTGCCAGCGCTTCACGACGGCTCTGGTCGCGCTGGCCGAGGCCGCGGGCGCCAGGTTCCGCTTCGGCGCCACGGCCACGCGCGTGCTGCACGACGGCCAGCGCATCCGCGGCATCGAGGTCGACGGCGAGACCGTGACGGCAGACCGCTACGTGCTCGCGCTCGGCAGCTATTCGCGCGAGTTGCTGCTGCCGCTCGGCCTCGACCTGCCGGTCTATCCGGTCAAGGGCTATTCGCTCACCGCGCCGATCGTCGATGCCTCGCTGGCGCCGGTATCGACCGTGCTCGACGAGACCTACAAGATCGCCATCACGCGCTTCGACGACCGCATCCGCATCGGCGGCATGGCGGAGCTGTCGGGCTTCGACCTTGGCCTCAAGCCGCAGCGTCGCGCCACGCTCGAGATGGTCACGCGCGACCTGTTCCCGGGCGGCGACCTCGAGGCGGCGACCTTCTGGACCGGCCTGCGACCGATGACGCCGGACGGCACGCCCATCATCGGCGCGACGCGGCAGTTCCCGAACCTGTTCCTGAACACCGGCCACGGCACGCTGGGCTGGACCATGGCCTGCGGCTCCGGCAAATTGCTGGCCGACCTGGTGCTGGGGCAGCGTCCCGAGATCGACACCGAAGGCCTGTCGCTCGACCGCTATGCGGGCAGCCAACGCCGTCGCGGGCATGGCCTGCAGGTGGCGCCGGCGGGCCACGCGCCGCACGCCGGCTGACGCGCCCTCTCCGCGCCGGAGGCCGTCGCTGGCGCGGCATGCAGATTGCGTAGGATAGGCCCGACACCTATGCTGCAATTTCTCTCCCGACGGTTGGGCCGACTGAGCGTCGGCCGCAAGCTCCTCCTGATCTACCTGCTGGACCTGACGGCCGTCATCTTCATCAGCGGCATCCTCATCAACGAGAAGTTCATCGCCATCGACTTCGGCCGCAAGGAGAAGACGGGGGCCGCATACATCGAACAGCTCCGGCCGACACTGATGGCGGTGGCGGGCTGGCGCGAGGCCACGCTCCCCCCGCCGCAGAAACTGGCAGACATCGAGCACGCCCTGGGCGCCGGCATGCAGAGCGCCCGGGCGAGCGAGCGCTTCCGCCATGCCCTGGAAGCGCTGGCCGCCATGCCCGGCAACGCAACGACCCACGCGGCGCTCGAGGCAGGTCGTGCGCTGGTCACGCGAGTAGGCAACCAGTCGAACCTGATCCTCGACCCGGACCTCGACAGCTACTACACGATGTCGCTGATCCTGCTGCGCTTTCCCGAACTGCTCGAGCTGAGCTCGGAAATGCGCGCACGCCTGCACTCGCACGGTGCAGGCGAGCTCGACGCCACCGAATCGCGCACCAAATACTTCATTCTGGAAGGCCGGGTCGATGCGGTCGCCGCCGCCATCACCAGCGACTATGGCGAGGCTTTCGCCGCAGCGACTGGCCCGCTGCAGTCGCAACTCGACAGCTCCCGCGCTCGACTGCTGGCGAGCATCGACCGCTTCCGCGCGGCCGCCCGCAGCGCCATGGACCAGGACAGCGGCTCGCTCGCCACTTTCGACATGGCACAGCAGGCACTGTTCGTCAGCCTCGACGCCGCCTGGGGCAGCGCCATCGACGAACTCGACGCCCTGCTCGACGCACGCGAGCGCGGCTTCTTCCAGCGCATGTGGATGCACCTGGGCACGGCGCTCTTCCTGCTGCTGCTGATCCTGAGCGCGGTGTTCTACGTGGCGCGCCAGATCTCGCGGCCACTGCGCGGACTGTCGCTGGTGGTCGACACGGTGCGCCGCACCGGCGACCACAGCCTGCGTGCCCGCTGGGACGCCGGCGACGAGATCGGGCGGCTGGTGCTGGGCTTCAACGACATGCTGGCCCAGCTCGACCGCGAGCGACGTGCGCAGCAGGAGCTGGCCGCCTCGGCGCGTGCCGCGGAGGCGCAGCGCGACCTGGTCGCCGCCATTCCGATCCCGCTGATGGTCACGGCCATCCCCGGGCATGAAGTGCTCAGCGCCAACCCGCCGGCGCAGGAATGGCTGGGCGGCCGTACCGACGACCCGTGGGCCACCGGGCTCGAACCCGGCGTGCGCAGCCGCTTCTTCCAGGGGCTGGCCGACCGCGGCCACATCGACGAGTTCGAGGTGCGCTGGCGCGACGGGGGCGGGGGTGTCTCGTCGTGGGCCGTGCTGTCGGCGCGGCGCATCAGCTACCAGGGCCAGGACGCATTGCTGACCGCTTTCACGCCGATCAGCCAGCTCAAGGTGATGGAGCAGCGCCTGGAGCTGTGGTCGAAGGTGTTCGAGGCCTCCACCGAAGGCATCATGATCATCGATGCCGAGCGCTGCATCATCACGCTGAACCGCGCGCTGGGCCGGCTCACCGGCTACGACGCGCGAGAGCTCGAAGGCGAAAGGCCCGAGCGGCTGGTGGTGGGCCAGGGCACGGCGTTCGGCGACTTCTGGCCCCTGCTCGACCAGCGCGGGGCGTGGCAGGGGGAAGTGCTGGTGCGTCGTCGCAACGGCAGCCACTACCCGGCCTGGCTGGTTGCCAGCGTCGTGCGCGACGGGCCCGAGCGCATCTCGCACTACATCTTCACCT
>CALRYR010000261.1:0-6334 GCA_943372425.1 Variovorax sp. YR752
TGCCTTGAAGCACTTTGAAGTCAATGGCTCCAGCGCCGTCGGGAGCATGATGGCGCTGGCTGATCGGTTTGCTCAGCAACGCAGCGGTGTCCTAGCCGTGATCGGCTCCGTCGCCGGAGACAGAGGACGGCAAAGTAACTACCTCTACGGCGCCGCCAAGGCTGCTGTGGAAGCGTGCGCCTCTGGTTTGAGGGCCCGACTTCACAAGGTAGGTTGTCATGTGCTGCTGATCAAGCCCGGCTTCGTTGCAACCGCAATGACGGCGAACTTAAATTTGCCTGCGGCACTGACTGTCTCTCCGGATGTGGTTGCACGAGACATTCAAAGGGCAATTGAGAGAAGACGAGATGTGATCTACACGCCATGGTTCTGGCGCTGGATCATGTTGATCATTCGCTGGATTCCCGGTGTGGTATTCAAGCGTTTGGCGCTCTAGAAAAACTCAGTCATTTCCGTCTCTAGCAAGATATTCACATGAAGAAGATTGTTCTCCCGGGTGGCGCAGGCCTTGTCGGCCAGAATCTTGTCGCCCGTTTGCGTGCCCGCGGATACACCGACATCGTTGTAGTCGACAAGCATGAAGCCAATCTGGCAATCCTCAAACAAGTGCAGCCAGACGTGATTGTTGAGTTCGCCGACTTATCCAAGCCTGGTGAATGGCAGCGTCACTTCGTTGACGCCGATGTCGTCGTGATGCTGCAGGCGCAGATCGGCGGTCTCGACTACCAGGAGTTCGTGGATAACAACATCACCTCGACGCAGTTGATCCTCGAGGAGGTGCGCCGCAACAACATTCCGCAGCTGGTGCACATCAGCTCTTCAGTCGTCGTATCCGTCGCTGACGATTTCTATACCAATACCAAGAAGGACCAGGAGCAGATGGTGCTGAAAAGCGGCATCGAATGCCCGATCCTGAGGCCCACGCTGATGTTCGGCTGGTTCGACCGCAAGCATCTGGGCTGGCTGTCGCGCTTCATGGCGAAGGTGCCGGTGTTCCCTGTACCCGGCAACGGTCGCTTCATGCGCCAGCCGCTGTACGTCGGGGATTTCTGCAATGTGATCATCAGTTGCATCGAGAAAGACATCCGCACCGGCGTATTCAACATCACCGGCCACGAACAGGTCGACTACATCGACATCATTCGACAGATCAAGCGTGCCACACGGGCGAAGGCGCGGATCGTGAAGGTTCCCTATGGGTTGTTCTACGCGCTACTCTGGACATGGGCGCTGTTTGACAAGAAGCCGCCATTCACTACACAGCAGTTGCAAGCGCTGGTGGCGCGGGACGAGTTCGAGGTGATCGACTGGCCCGGGATCTTCGGCGTACGGTCCACGCCGTTTGCCGAAGCCATCGATGAAACCTTCAACGATCCGGTCTACGGCAAGATCGCTCTGGAGTTCTGAGATGGCGAATGAAGCAACGAAGAACTTCACGGGGCAGCGCATCGCCGTGCTGGGGGCGGGGCCGATGGGGCTTGCAGTGGCGTATCAGCTGGCGCTCGACGGGCATCAGCCCGTGGTGTTCGAAGCCGATGATCGCGTCGGCGGCATGACGGCCAGCTTCGATTTCAGCGGGCTGCGGATCGAGCGCTACTACCACTTCCACTGCACCTCCGACTCGGCGTTCCTGCAGGTGCTCGAGGAGCTCGGTCTCGCATCGAAGATGCGCTGGGTTGCCACCAAGATGGGTTACTGGTACCAGGACCGCTTGCAGCCCTGGGGTAATCCGATGGCTCTGCTGACTTTCCGTGGCCTGGGCCTGGTGGCCAAGTTCCGTTACGGGCTCCATGCATTCCTGTCGGTGAAACGCAATGACTGGAAACCGCTGGACCATGTCGAAGCGACGGGCTGGATTCGGCGCTGGGTCGGCAAGGAAGCCTACGAGGTGCTCTGGCGGCGGCTGTTCGACTACAAGTTTTACGACTACACCAGCAATCTTTCGGCCGCCTGGATATGGAGCCGCATCCGTCGTATCGGCCGCTCGCGTTACAGCCTTTTCAAGGAGAAGCTGGGTTACCTCGAAGGAGGCTCGCAGACCTTGCTCGACGGCATGAAGTCGGCCATCGAGGCGAAGGGCGGTGAGATCCGCCTGTCGACGCCGGCCTCGAAGGTGACCATTGAACAGGGCCGCGTGGTCGGCGTGCAGACGGCGGCCGGTGTCGAGGCCTTCGACAAGGTTGTGAGCACCGTGCCCTTGCCCTACGTCTCGCGTCTGATGCCCGATCTGCCGCCGGCCATCCTCGCGCAGTTCGCGGCGCTCAAGAACATCGCCGTAGTCTGCGTGATTGCCAAGCTTCACAAGCCGCTCACCGAGAACTTCTGGCTCAACATCAACGACCCGGAGATGGATATCCCTGGCCTGGTGGAGTACAGCAATCTCCGGCCTCTCGATCCGCATGTGCTCTATGTCCCGTTCTACATGCCAGGCGAACATCCAAAGTACCAAGAGCCGGACTCTGTCTTCCTGGAGAAGGTTCGTCGCTACTGCATGAAGATCAACCCTGCGCTGACAGCGGACGACTTCATCGACATGCGGGCCAGCCGCTACCGCTACGCGCAGCCGATCTGCGACCCGGGCTATCTCGAGCGGCTGCCGCCGGCGGCACTGCCTGTCGCGGGACTCTGGGTGGCCGACACGTCGTACTACTACCCCGAGGACCGAGGCATCTCGGAGAGCATTGGCTTCGGTCGACAGTTGGCCGTCTCGGTGGCGGCGACCGGTGTGCTGGCGCAGCCCACGTGAGCGTGGCCATGCTTAGCCCCCAGTTCATCCGCTTTCTATTCGCAGGGGGCATCGCCGCGGCCGCGAACTACGGGTCGCGCTTTCTGTTCGGACACTGGTTGAGTTACGGCGTGTCGATCGTGCTGGCCTACCTGGTCGGCATGACCGTCGCCTTCGTGCTGATGCGCCAGCATGTGTTCACTCAGAGCAAGGGCCCCATCGCGTCGCAGGCCGCCAGATTCGTGGCGGTGAACATGCTGGCGGTGCTCCAGACACTGCTCATCAGCCTGTTGCTCGCGCGTTGGGTGCTGCCTGCTATGGGCATGCAGGGTGAGCATGCCGAGGCCGTGGCGCACCTCGTGGGCGTGGCGGTGCCGGTCGTCACCAGCTATTTCGGCCACCGGATGCTCACCTTCAAGTGAGAAGCATCCTCTCCGGCCCGGGCTGGGCTCACGCGCTGTCGCAGCCCCGTGCCCTGGGGTGGCTGGCGGCGTTCATCGCGGCCGGTTGCGCCTTGTACCTGGGCGGCATGGTCTGGAGTGGTTGGGGACTCGTTCTGGCGGCGTTCGGGCGGCTCGGGCTGGAGGGTTTCGGTATCGGTGTCGGTGTCGCCAGCACAGCCTACCTCGTTCGATTCATGCGGTGGCACGTGGCGCTGGGCCAACTCGGGCATCGGGTTCCGTGGCGTGCCAACCTGCGCATCTATCTCTCAGGCCTGGCCCTCACGACCTCGCCGGGAAAGATCGGCGAGACGTTTCGATCGGTGCTGCTGCTGCCTTTCGGTGTGCCTGCGTCACGTAGCGTCGGGGCGTTTCTGGCCGATCGACTGTCCGACGTGGTGGGGGTCTGCCTGCTTGGCGTATGCGCCGCGCTCTTGCGTGGAACCATGCCCACTGGAATGCTCGTAGCGTTGGCAGCCGTCGTGGGCGGCAGCTTCGTGTTTCGTCAGGTCGTCGGTCACGCCGCCTGGTGGGATGTACTCGCTCGGCAGGCTCGCTGGCTTCGTGCCTCGGGCCGGCTTGCGCACGATGCGCTTCTTTGCTGGAGGCAGCTGTGGCGTCCCGTCAACCTGTTTCTTTTCTCGGGGGCGGCGGTGTTGGCGTACGGGCTTCAGGCGGGCGTATTCGCGTGGTTCTGCCGCTTGCTCGGCCTCGAGATCGATGTGCCGCTGGCCATCGTGATCTTCGTGAATGCCACGCTTCTCGGCGCTGCGAGCATGGTGCCCGGGGGACTGGGCGCGATGGAGGCGGCGCTTGTCGTGCAACTGGTGCAGCATGGGGCCGATCCGTCGCTGGCTATATCGGCGGCTATCGCGATCCGGTTCACCACCTTGTGGACCGGCATCCTGATCGGCCTCGTCTGCCTGCTCGCAGGGGTGCCCGGGCGGCGTCGCGAGGGACTGGCATGACGGATGTCTCCGTGGCCCTGTGCACGCACAACGGCGCCCGCTTCATCGGTGAGCAGATTCGCAGCATCTGCCTGCAGTCTCGTCCGCCGGCGGAGATCGTCCTGTCGGACGATGCTTCCACGGACGATGGTGTGGCCGTCGCACAGGCAGCGTGGCAAGCCTCTCGTATCGAGAGGCCAGGGCTGGATATCCGGCTCGAGGTTCTGAGGAATGCGACGGCGCTTGGCGTCACGCGGAATTTCCAGCAGGCCGTGTCGGCCTGTCGCTCCCCGTTGATAGCCCTGAGCGACCAAGACGACGTGTGGGATGCGGACCGCCTCGAAGCCATGTCCCGCGTCTTCTCGGCGCGTGACGACCTGCTTCTTCTGCATTCCGACGCCCGCCTGATCGACGAAGCTGGGCGCGACCTCGATCGCTCCCTGTTCGGCGCGCTCGGCTTACGCGCATCCGAAATCTCCTGCATCCATGAGGGGCGGGCCTTCGACGTGCTGTTGCGGCGCAATCTCGCGACCGGCGCGACGATCGTGTTTCGGCGGGAGTTGCTCCAGCGCGCTTCGCCCTTTCCCGCTGAATGGCTGCACGATGAATGGCTCGCGGTGATCGCCTCCATCACAGGGGGCGTCGACGTGCTCGAGCGAGCAACGATCGGATACCGGCAGCATGCGGCCAACCAGGTCGGTGCACCGCAGGGTTCCGTGCTTCGCCTGGTCCGCAAGCTCTGGACTGCGCGGGGCGATTCGCACGATCGTCGGGCGGCCAGGGCGCGCGTGCTGTGCGATCGTCTTGCCGCGGAGCCGTCACCCGCGATCGCGCCACTTCAACGGAAGGCGAACGAGAGGCTGAGCCATGAATTGGCCCGTGCCGCATTGCCAGAGGGTCGCCTTGCGCGGCTGCGCCCGGTGTTGGGAGAACTCGTGAGGGGGCGCTATGCCCGGTTCGGATATGGCGTGCGCGGTGCGGTTCGGGACCTCCTGGAACCTGTATAAGCTTTCGGCTTATCGATGAGCCAGAGCACCCGCCAATGAACGACGTCGCAACGAGCCTGCACGAGCCCCTTCCGTCACAAGCTGCTGACGTGGTCGTCGTGATTCCGTTCTACAACGGAGCGGCATTCATCGAGCGGGCACTGCGTAGCGTGTTCGCGCAGACGGTTCCTGCGTCGGAGGTGATCGTCGTCAACGACGGCTCGGCACCCGAACAGCGAGCGACGCTGAACGACTTGGCGCAGCACTTTTCGTTCAAGGTCATCGACAAGGAAAATGGTGGGCAGGGTTCTGCGCGCAATGTGGGTGTCGCCGCCTCGACCGCCCAATTCATCTGCTTCCTTGACCAAGACGATTTCTACCTCGAGACGCATATCGAAACGCTGGTGAATGCAGTTCCAAGCCGCGATCCACGCTTTGGATTCGTTTACGGCGATTTGTTCGAGGCCGACGCTGAGGGGCAGACGATCCGTATGGGGGTCGTCAAGGAGCATGCGTACGACCATCCCAAGCGTTCCGTCTTCCAAATGATTTCGACGGACATGTATGTGCTGCCCTCCGCGGCACTCGTGACCCGTCAGGCCTTTGAGGCAGTAGGCGGCTTCGATGCCCAGTTCATGGGTTATGAAGACGATGACTTTTTTCTTCGGATTTTCCGCGCAGGTTACTCGAACTATTTCATCGATCAGCCGGTGACGGTGTGGTGCATTCATACGGCTAGCAGTGCATTCAGCATGCGGATGAATCGCAGTCGATTTCGTTACTTCGCGAAGCTGGCGGCCATGTTCCCGGATGAGCCCCTGCGCGCTCGCTTCTATATGCGCGACTACCTTGTGCCACGCTTCGGCAAGTTGTTCATCAACGATGTGATCAAGCGCCGATTGCGGCGGGACCCTGACCTCCCAGAGAGCTTGCGCATCCTGGACGCCTACGGTGCCATCATGCGTGGCAATGCGCATGTGGGGCGTGTCGCCAAGTTTGGTTTTCGCATCACGACTTGGTTGTTGCGTAGCACGCCCAGCTTCGTGCTTCGCTCTGTCTTCCGGGTGGTGGATGGGCGGCTACTTCAAAAGCTCCGCCGCTTTTTCCACTGAGGGTGAGTGCGAGGGTGGCCGTCGGATGCTCTATCGATGAAGGTAGTGCCAGAACGTCCGCGACGTCCAGACTCTAAGCAGGCTGCGGACGTGCCACCATAAATGCCGGTTGCTCCCATGGCTG
>CALRYR010000262.1:0-6330 GCA_943372425.1 Variovorax sp. YR752
TGGCGAGGAGCTGTGCGCCTGGGTCATCGTGAAGCCGGGCCAGACGGCCACGGAAGACGAGATCCGCGATTTCTGTAAGGGCCAGATCGCGCACTACAAGGTGCCCAAGTACATCCAGTTCGTGACCGAGTTCCCGATGACGGTGACCGGCAAGATCCAGAAATTCAAGATTCGCGATGCGATGAAAACCCAGCTCGGGCTGGAAGAGGTCAAGACAGCATGAGCAAACTCGAAACCAAGCTGAACGCCCGCTCGGCCGACTTCCAGGCCAACGCCGCGGCGATGCGCGCACTGGTCGACGACCTGCACGCGCAGTTCGCCAAGGTCGAAGCCGGCGGTGGCGAGGCGGCACGCGCCAAGCACGTGGCGCGCGGCAAGCTGCTGCCGCGCGACCGCGTGGCCGAGCTGCTCGACCCGGGCACGCCCTTCCTGGAGATCGCGCCGCTCGCGGCCTACGGCATGTACCTCGACGCCAAGGGCGCGGAGTCCGCACCCGGCGCCGGCCTGATCGCCGGCATCGGCCGTGTCAGCGGCGTCGACTGCATGATCGTCTGCAACGACGCGACGGTGAAGGGTGGCACCTACTACCCGCTGACGGTGAAGAAGCACCTGCGCGCGCAGGAGATCGCCGAGCAGAACCGCCTGCCGTGCATCTACCTGGTCGACTCCGGCGGTGCCAACCTGCCGAACCAGGACGAGGTCTTTCCGGATCGCGACCACTTCGGCCGCATCTTCTACAACCAGGCGAACATGAGCGCCCAGGGCATCGCACAGATCGCGGTGGTGATGGGCTCGTGCACGGCGGGCGGCGCCTACGTGCCGGCGATGAGCGACGAGTCGATCATCGTGAAGAACCAGGGCACCATCTTCCTGGGCGGCCCGCCGCTGGTGAAGGCCGCGACCGGCGAGGTGGTGACGGCCGAAGATCTGGGCGGCGGCGACGTGCACACGCGCCTGTCGGGCGTGGTCGACCACTTGGCGCAGAACGACCTGCACGCGCTCTCGCTCGCGCGTTCGGCGATCGCCAACATCAACCGCAAGGACGCGACCGAGGCCCCGCACCCCGATGTGCGGGCGCCGGAGTTCCCGCGCGAAGAACTCTACGGCGTGATCCCGACCGACACCCGCAAGCCCTTCGATGTGCGCGAGATCATCGCGCGTATCGTCGATGGCAGCGAGTTCCACGAGTTCAAGCAGCGCTTCGGCGCGACGCTGGTCTGCGGCTTCGCGGAGATCGAGGGCATGCCGGTGGGCATCGTCGCCAACAACGGCATCCTGTTCTCCGAATCGGCCCAGAAGGGCGCGCACTTCATCGAACTGTGCTGCCAGCGCAAGATCCCGCTGGTGTTCCTGCAGAACATCACCGGCTTCATGGTCGGGCGCAAGTACGAGAACGAAGGCATCGCGCGGCACGGCGCCAAGATGGTGACGGCGGTGGCGACGGCCAACGTGCCCAAGTTCACCATCATCATCGGCGGCAGCTTCGGCGCCGGCAACTACGGCATGTGCGGCCGTGCCTACAGCCCGCGCTTCCTCTGGATGTGGCCGAACGCACGCATCAGCGTGATGGGCGGCGAGCAGGCCGCGAGCGTGCTGGCCACGGTCAAGCGCGACGGCATCGAACTCAAGGGCGGCAGCTGGAGCAAGGAAGAGGAAGAGGCCTTCAAGGCGCCGATTCGCCAGCAGTACGAGGACCAGGGTCATCCGTACTACGCGACCGCGCGGCTGTGGGACGACGGGATCATCGATCCGGCGGACACGCGGCGGGTGCTGGCGCTGGGGTTGGCGGCTGCACGGAATGCGCCGATTCCCGAGCCGAAGTTCGGCATCTTCCGGATGTAGGGCTGTGTTGTTGTTCGCGTCACCGCTTCGCTCGACACGTTTGTTTGTCGGTTCGGGACGGGCCCGCGCCGACGGCGTACTCTGCTCCGCGAATGTCCCCCGGCCTGCGGCCTCCTCCTTTATTTCGCTGCGCAGAGCACACCATCGACGCGAGCCGGACGCGCAGTGGTTGATCGGCAGCGGCAGCCTGCCGGCAGCGCGTCCACGTGCGCAGGGTATCGGGTGCTCCCCGCAGCGAAATAAAGGAGGAGCCGAAGGCGGGGGACATTCGCGGAGGGGAGTACCCGGTGGCCTGTGCACGCGCCCCGAACCAGAGCGCCCCGAACGCCAGCACACCCAACAACCAAAGACATGACCTTCACCAAACTCAAGCTCACCACCGAAGGCCCCGTCGCCCGGATCTGGCTCGACCAGCCCGACACCCGCAACGCCTTCGACGACATCGTCATCGCCGAGATCACGCAAGCCTTCCTCGAAGCGGGTGCCGCGTCGCAGGTCAAGGCCATCGTCCTCGGCGCCAACGGCCCGGCCTTCTGCGCAGGCGCCAACCTCAACTGGATGCGCCGCATGGCCGACTACACGCGCGACGAGAACATCGCCGATGCGGGCAAGCTGGCCGACATGCTGCGCACCATCGCCGAGTGCCCCAAGCCGACCATCGCGCGCGTGCAGGGCGACGTGTACGCCGGTGGCATGGGTCTGGTTGCGGCCTGCGACATGGCAGTGAGCGTAGACACCGCCTGGTACTGCCTGAGCGAAGTGAAGATCGGCCTGATCCCCGCGACCATCAGCCCATACGTGATCCGCGCGATGGGCGCGCGCGCGTCGCAACGCTACTGCCTGACCGCAGAGCGCTTCACCGCGGCCGAGGCGCACCGCATCGGCTTCGTGCACGAGGTGGTGGCCGCCGATGCGCTCGACGCCAAGGTTGACGAACTGTTGAAGGCGCTCACGGGTGCCAGCCCGGCGGCGGTGCGCTCGTGCAAGCAGCTGATCGCCGACGTCACCGGCCGCGAGATCGACGACGCGCTGATTGCGAAGACCGTCGAAGGCATCGCCGACATCCGTGCCAGCGACGAGGGCCGCGAGGGCGTGCAGGCCTTTCTGCAGAAGCGCAAGCCATCGTGGCTGAACTGAGATGACCATGCCCGAACTCGACATGCCCCAACTGCTCGCGCTGGCCGCGGCACTCGGCTGGGCCAGTGGCATTCGCCTCTACCTCGTCGTGCTGCTGACCGGCCTCGCGGGCTACTTCGGCTGGGTGCCGCTGCCCAGCGGCCTGCATCTGCTGGCGAACCCGGTGGTGCTGGCGGTGAGCGGCTTCATGGTGTTCATCGAGTTCTTCGCCGACAAGATCCCCGGGCTCGATTCGCTCTGGGACATGGTGCACACCGTCATCCGTATCCCGGCGGGCGCTGCGCTCGCGGCCGGCGTGTTCGGCGGCGACCATGCGGTGATGGCGCTGGTCGCGGCGCTGCTGGGCGGGGGCTTCGCGGCCACGGCGCATGCGGCCAAGGCGACGACGCGTGCCGCCATCAACACCTCGCCCGAACCCTTCAGCAATGTCGGCGCGTCGCTGGTCGAAGACACCATGGTGCCGGCCGGCCTCTGGCTCGCGGTCGCGCACCCGCTGGTGTTCGTCGTGCTCTTCGTGCTGGTGCTGATCCTCAGCGTGTGGCTCATCCGAAAGAGCTGGCGCTTCCTGCGCGGGCTGGTGAACCGCGTCACGCGCATCTTCAGCGGCAAGCCCGACCCGGGTGTCACGTCCGCCTTCCAGTTCAAGCGAAAAGAAATACCCGGAGACCCACCGAATGTTTAAGAAGATCCTCATTGCGAATCGTGGCGAGATCGCCTGTCGCGTCGCTGCGACCGCACGCCGCATGGCCATCCGCACCGTCGCCGTGTATTCGGACGCCGACGCGAACGCCAACCATGTGCGGGCCTGCGACGAGTCGGTGTACCTCGGCGGCAGCGCGCCGAAGGACAGCTACCTGCGTTGGGAAAAGATCGTCGAAGCCGCCAAGGCCACGGGCGCCGAGGCGGTGCACCCTGGTTACGGCTTCCTGAGCGAGAACGAGGAGTTCGCGCAGGCCTGCGCCGACGCGGGCCTGGTCTTCATCGGCCCGCCGCCCTCGGCGATCAAGGCCATGGGCCTGAAGGCCGAGTCCAAGCAACTGATGGAGAGGGCCGGCGTGCCGCTGGTGCCCGGCTACCACGGCCACGACCAGGACCCGGCCCTGCTGCAGCGCGAGGCCGATCGCATCGGCTACCCGGTGTTGATCAAGGCCAGCGCGGGCGGCGGTGGCAAGGGCATGCGCGTGGTCGAGAAATCGGCGGACTTCGCGGCGGCACTCGCGTCGTGCCAGCGCGAGGCCATCAACAGCTTCGGCGACGACGCGGTGCTGATCGAGAAATACGTCCAGCGTCCGCGGCACATCGAGATCCAGGTGTTCGGCGACAGCCACGGCGATTGCGTCTACCTGTTCGAGCGCGACTGCTCGGTGCAGCGCCGCCACCAGAAGGTGCTGGAAGAGGCGCCGGCGCCCGGCATGACCGAGGCGATGCGCGCGGAGATGGGCGCTGCCGCCGTGGCTGCGGCCAAGGCCGTCAACTACGTGGGTGCGGGCACGGTGGAATTCATCGTCGAACAGCGCGACGGCGGCGCCATGAACTTCTTCTTCATGGAGATGAACACTCGCCTGCAGGTCGAGCATCCGGTCACCGAAGCCATCACGGGACTCGATCTGGTCGAGTGGCAACTGCGCGTGGCGTCGGGCGAACCGCTGCCGCTCAAACAGAGCGAACTGAAGATCCACGGCCACGCCATCGAGGCGCGCATCTGCGCCGAGAACCCCGACAACAACTTCCTGCCGGCCACCGGCACGCTGCACATCTATCGCAAGCCGCAGGCCACGGCCTTCCAGCGCAGCCGCGTGCGCATCGACGACGGCGTGCGCGAGGGCGGCGAGATATCGCCCTTCTACGATTCGATGATCGCCAAGCTGATCGTCCACGGCGCGACGCGCGACGAAGCGCTGGCCCGGCTCGACGCAGCCCTGGCGCAGACGCACATCGTCGGCGTGCAGACCAACGTGCAGTTCCTGCGCGGCATCCTCGCCACCGACTCGTTTGCCCAGGCCAACCTCGACACCGCACTGATCGAGCGCGAACGCGCGGTGCTGTTCGACCGCGAGCCGCTCGGCCTGCCACTGGCCGCGGCTGCATCGATCGCGCGCACGCTGCTCGACGAGCGCGCGACCGGCACGCCCGACCCCTTCAGCCAGCGTGACGGCTGGCGCTCGCTTGGCACCACGGCGCGCATCTTCGCCTTCGAGTTCTGCGGCGAGACGCAGACCGCCACGCTGCGCTACCTGCACGACGGCGCGCTGATGCTCGATGTCGACGGCGCACGTGGCCCACTCGTCATCGGCCGCCTGCCGAACGGGCAGATCGAGCTGGCCTTCAACGGCGCGCGCCACACGCTCGACGTGTACGAGCGCCAGGGCGCGGCGCACGTCTTCGCCGACAAGGGCGCCACGCGCATCACCGCCATCGACCGCCTCGCGCATGCCGGCGACAGCCAGGCCGAAGGCGGGCGCCTCACCGCGCCGATGCCGGGCAAGGTCGTGTCTTTCGCCGTCAAGGCGGGCGACAAGGTCGCCAAGGGCCAGCCACTGGCCGTGATGGAGGCGATGAAGATGGAGCACACCATCGCCGCGCCGGCCGACGGCACGGTCGAAGAGCTGCTCTACGCGCCGGGCGACCAGGTGACCGAAGGGGCGGAACTCCTGCGCATTGCGGCCTGAGCCGGCAGCTCAGCCGCTGTCGCCCATCCGGAACTCGACGCGCACGGGCCGGGTGGGCTCGGTGCGCTGTTCCTTCATCCACTTCTCGGCGAATTCCCGCACGGTCTTCTCGGCCGCGGGCATCTGCTGCTGCAGGTACTCGATGCGCTGCGCACGCTGGGCCAGTTCGGGGCCGAGGTTCTTCAGCAGGTTTTCCTGATTGGCGGCGGCGCCCGGCGCAAGCAGGCCGCCGCGTTCACTGGTGATCTGCGCCTTCGGCGTGTCGATGCCGGGCGGCAGCAGCGGCTTGGGGGCCGGCACGCTGAGCACGTAGACGTCGCCGTCGAGCGTCAGCGTCCAGGTGTCCGCGAGCGGCAGGCGGTAGGTGTAGTGCACCGGCACGCGGATCTGGCCGATGCGCTCGCCGACGAGCGCCCCGCAGTCCTGTCCGAGGCAGGTGTACGACGAGCGCCAGCGGAACTCCTCGGTCTTCACCAGCGTGGAGACCTCGAGAAAACCACCGGGCGTGCGCAGAACGACGACCTGTGCCGGGTCGAGCATGCGCACCTGTTCCTGCGTCGACCCCCACGGCAGACCGCGCGTGTAGAGCAGCGCGCCCGCAACCCCGACCGCGATGGCGGCGATCGTCCAGAGGACAGGGAAGCGGGCAGGGGGGCGCACGGACTCTCTCGAAGCAAGGATG
>CALRYR010000263.1:0-6321 GCA_943372425.1 Variovorax sp. YR752
TCCAGTATCCATGCGGGTTTTCGGGCATCAGCAGGTTTCCTAGCCCTTGACGGTAAAAACCGTCTTGAACAGGAGGAAAACCTCGATGCTCACCGACACCGCACTGCGCAATCTCAAGCCTAAGTCCTTGACTTATAAGGCTTCCGACCGTGACGGCATGTACGTGACGGTATCTCCGGCCGGCACCATCGCGTTTCGCTACGATTACCGTCTCAACGGCCGCCGGGAAACGCTGACCATCGGCCGCTACGGGCCGGCCGGCATCACGCTGGCCATGGCCCGCGAGAAGCTGCTGGATGCCAAGCGGGCCATCGCCGAGGGCAGGTCTCCGGCGATGGAGAAGCAGCGCGAGAAGCGCCGCCTGTCCGCCGGCCAGAACTTCGGCGAGATGACGCTGCGCTGGATGGCCGACGCGCGCATGGCCGACAGCACCCGGGCGATGCGCAAACACATCGTCGACCGGGACATCCTGCCAGCGTTCAGGAACCGGCTGCTAACCGAGATCAGCGCCGATGACCTGCGCGCGCTGTGCGCGAAGGTGAAGGCGCGCGGGGCGCCTGCGACCGCAGTGCACGTTCGCGACATCGTGAAGCAGGTCTATGCGTTCGCCATCCTTCACGGCGAGAAGGTGACCAACCCGGCCAACGACGTCGGCGCGGCGTCGATCGCGACCTTCGTGCCGAAGGATCGGGCGCTGTCGCCCGCCGAGATCCGGCTGGCCTTCCATCAGCTGGAGTCCATCGCAACCTATCCGACGATCCGGCTGGCTCTGCGCATGGTCCTCCTGACCCTGGTGCGCAAGAGCGAGCTGATCGAGGCGACTTGGAGTGAGGTGGATTTTGAGAAAGCCACCTGGACGATTCCGAAGCAGCGCATGAAGGGCCGCAACCCGCACGTGGTCTACCTGTCGCGCCAGGCGCTGGACATCTTCGTGGCCCTGCACACCTGCGCGGCGGGCTCGAAGTTCGTGCTGCCCTCGCGCTATGAACCCACGCGCTGCATGTCCCACGCGACCCTGAACCGTGTGACTCAGCTCATCGTCGAGCGGGCCAAGGCGGCTGGCCTGCCGCTGGAGCCGTTCACGGTGCATGACCTGCGCCGCACCAGCTCCACGCTGCTCAACGAGGTGGGTTTCAACGGCGACTGGATCGAGAAGTGCCTGGCGCACGAGGAGGGGCGTTCCTCTCGCTCGGTCTACAACAAGGCCGAGTACGCCGAGCAACGACGCCACATGCTGCAGGAGTGGGCGGACATGGTCGATGCCTGGATCGACGGGCGCAATCATGTGCCGAAGCTATTGCCGGACAACGTCGCGGTGCCGGTGCTGAGTGCGGCCGTTTAGCGGCGGGCTATACGATGGTTCTCTTTGGACGGGCTGCTGCAAAGCGGCGAGCGGTTTGTTTCCGTCGCAGAAAGGTCACTCACAGTGACGTTTTTGCGGGAGATCCAACCTGCAAAGGCTTGGCAGAAGTTCATGAAAGCAGTATTTTGATCACTATGAGTGATCAGAAATCAGGAAAACTGAACCTGCTGTTGGCCGAGCTGAGCGATACGCGCCTGGTGTCCAGCCGCTGGCTGCGGGCGCAGGGTTACTCCAACAGCCTCGTAGCGCGCTACGTGGACAGCGGCTGGCTGATGTCGCCCGCGCGCGGCGTCTACATGCGCAAAGGCGGCCGCCTGCAGTGGGAGGGCGTGGTCCGCAGCCTGCAGGTCGGGGAGCGACTGACGCTGCACGTCGGCGGCCGCTTTGCGCTGGCCTTGCTCGGACACGAACACTACCTGCGACTCGGCGAGGCCGGGACGATCACGCTCTATGGGCCAGTGCGGCCGCCGGGATGGGTAGGCAAGCTATCGATGGCCCAGCGCCTCCAGTACCTGGGCCGGGGGCCGTTCGATCTGCCGGCCTTCCCGTTCACGGACGAGATGTCCGAGAAAGCACTGTCGGAGCAGGGCCTGGCTTGGCACCAAGCCGGATCAGGCACGGACGCTTTGGTGTGCTCCACGCCCGAGCGGGCGATGCTGGAAATGTGCGACGGTGTATCGGATGCGGTAGAGATCTACGAGGCCGATGCGCTGATGCAGGCCATGACCACGATGCGGCCGCAGCGCGTCGGCCTGCTGCTGCGCCACTGCCGCAGCATCAAGGCCAAGCGGTTGTTCCTCGCGCTGGCTGATCGTCATCGGCATGCGTGGTTGTCGCATGTACCGCTGGATGGCGTCGATCTGGGTCGGGGCAAGCGTGCGCTTGTACCCGGCGGGCGTCTGCATCCGACCTACCAGATCACCTTGCCAGGAGACCTCGATGAGCACCTGGCTTGACCGCTGGGACCGTCGCTACACGGACCGCGTGCGGCTGCTGGTCGAGATTTTGCCGGTGCTGGCGCAGGAGCCGCGCTTCGCATTGAAGGGCGGCACCGCCATCAACTTGTTCGAGCACGACCTGCCGCGCCTGTCGGTGGACATCGACCTGGCCTGGCTGCCAGTGCACGACTATGCCGAGGATGCACGGCTGATCGAGGACGCGCTCGTGCGGCTCGGCGACGTCCTGCGCGCCCGGCCTTTGCAATTGCAGGTTCAGACGTCGGCCGCAGAGGGAGCGGGCACGGTCACACGGCTGGTGGTCAGCCGCGGCCGCGCGCGCGTGCAGATCGAGACGACGCCGGTCATGCGCGGTTCGGTGTATCCGGTGCGCAGCATGGTCGTGCGCCCGAGGGTGGAGGAAGCGTTCGGCTTCGCCGAGGTGCAAGTACTGGACTTCGCCGACCTCTATGCCGGCAAGCTGGCCGCAGCGCTGTCGCGGCAGCATCCGCGCGATCTCTTCGATGTCGGCCTGCTTCTGGAGGACGGGCGCATGGATGAGCTGCTGTGGCGGACCTTCCTTGTGTACCTGACCTCCAGCCCCAAGCCCGCATGGGAGATGCTGGCGCCGCGTGTGCCCACCGACTTTGCCGCGACCTTCGAGGCGCATTTCAAGGGCATGACGGCCGAACCCATCAGCGCGCAAGCCCTGCTGGAAAGCCGCAAGCGTCTGCTGGTTCGTGTGTCGGGATGGCTGGACGGGCCATCGTGCGCATTCCTGAGGTCCATCGAGCACGAGGAGCCGGATTTCGGCCTGATCGGACTTGCGCATGCAGCCGAGTTGCCGGGCGTGCGGCGCAAGTTACACAACTTGGCGCAGCGCAGTGCCGCCAAGCGTGCGGCGGATCGTCTTCAGCTCGATGAGACGCTGCAGCGGATCATTGATTCCAGATGAACAGAAGGCTAACGCTAGGGACCATGAATTCACGCTGGTTTATGGACTACGGTCGGGGCTGTGAGCGCAGGATGATGTCCTGCACTGCCTGGCTGGCAGCGAATGCGCCGGCGCCACTGCGACCTGGGACGGCCAGGGCAGTCGTCCTGCCTTTCGGCCGGTAAGTGACTGACCGTGGAGCAGCGGTGACCGATGCTATCGGACGGGTGATGCAAGTTCTGCCCGGGCCGGGCTCGTCAGGCCGGGCGAACAACCTCGGTGGCGTGTGATGGATCTCGCCGGACAGGCCGGTACTGTCGCAGCTTCACATCCGGTCCAATGGGCTTGTCGATCTTCGCTGAACGCGAGGCCTGCTTGCGGGCCTCGATCCAGGCCTCGACCTCTTCGAGGTCCCAGACGACGCAGCGGGCAGTAAGCCGGAAGCGTCGCGGGAATTCGCCGCGCTGCTCCATCTCGTAGATCGTGGTCTCAGCCAGGGGGACGATCTGGTGGAGTTCGTGGCGACGGATGGTGCGGCGAAAGGGCAGTGCTGTCTTTGACGGAAACTGCGGGAGGTCGTCGTAGCCTGCCGTACTCGGGTGTGGGAGAGTGGGGCTGCTCTCGGGCGATGGTTGCATGAGCGTGTGCATGGTGGCAACGTGAGTGAGTCGTTGCCGGCCATGGTTGCTATAGCGGGTGATCGAAACAACCTGCTGGGGCGAACCCGAGAGTAGGGTGGCCGCTTCCGACTGATCTCGGTCGTTCTTCGGTGGAAATTTAAGCGGCCGCTGATTCCAGAAGCGGTCACCCAACCTCGAGCGGCCTGTCGGGCAGCTTCGCCGACGAAGGCGGCCGTCCGGCGCGCGTGGCCTCCTTCTAGAGCCTTTATTTCGCGATGGTACTCATGGCGATGACTGTGAAAAGCAGGCACGAGCGACCTCCAACTTCTTGTTTTTCATCCGGATTTCGCAGAGGACCCGTCGTACAACGCACGCCGCGGACTGACTGAGATCGCTGCAGAGCGGCGTCATGGCGAACGTCGCCTTCTTCGTCTTCGCCGGAGCCTCCCCAATACGTATGAGGCGAACGCAACAAGCAGACCCGACCCGCGCATCAGTTCACTCAAATCCATTCAAAGGCGGCCAAGTATCCGGTCGAAGTTTGTGCTGGACGGCTCGCCTTGCCGCCCCCGCCGCGCTATGGCATCGTGCGGCACGAGATCTGGGCGAGGTGCATCGCATGTGGAAGCACCCCCTTGCTGGAGGATCATTGATGGAACGAAACTCTTCGCGATTCAGGCGCCTGCGGCACGTGACGCCGAGGCCTCCATTCGAAGGGCCGGCGCCGGAGAAGCCGGGCAAACCAACTAAACCAGCCACCGTGTGGGCTTGGCTCGTGGCACATAAAAAGGCCATCGGCGGTGGGCTCACGGCCACGATTGTTGCCGCCTGGGCAGTGGTGGAACTGGTGTGGCCGTCTCTCATCCTTCCGATGTTTGACAGCGGGCGCGTCGACATCTCGGTCAAGGTGAATGAAGTGGCGCGCACATCCACAATGTCGTCGCAAGAGATTCAGATCGAGATCAAAAACAGCAGCTCGACCCGCGTCTACCTGCCGGCCACCTTTATGCAGGTGCGCGCTCAACGCCTCCCTCGACCCCTTGAAAAACCCAAGGCCGGGCCTCCATCGCAAACTCCCGAGCAGATCGCCAAGCTTAAGGAGGTGCTTCCGGAGCTCACGAACCTGGTGTTCAGACAGCAGCTAGACGCGCACCGGGCGACTGACGACTTTCGAACCGAGTTCGACGTGCGCAGCCCATATTTCATTGACGAGAAGGCGACGGTGATGCTTCAATTCTCCCGGTTCACTGGCATCAATGTGCTGCTCGAGCCGGGCGAGTCTGTGAAGGTGCAGCGTGTGGCTTTTGTTCCACCCGACTACGAGCTGATGACCGTGTACGTCGTCAGCCGCGCGACCAAGCGTTTTGCCGTTGACCTTGGACATTTCGGATTCCCGGCGGCAACACGGCCGAAGATCTTTACGTTCCCCCGAGAACCCTACCTTGTCGACGGGAAGTTCAACTACGAGAAGTTCAAGAAGGAAATTACTTTGATCAAAGAAGATCCGGGCACCGATATGTTTGATTCTGTCGGCATGATCGAAGCTTATGTCGGCCCCAAGCCGCCAAAGGCCAAAGAGTGAAGCTGCAACTGAGGCGGGCTCTGCATTGCCGCCGCCAGGGATGCGGTGCGGGATGGGGGCAGCATCTTTGATCCTTTAATGTCGCTTCCGCCACATTGCGGTAAGCGTCTGGCAAACACGCCCTTGACGCAGCGACCTCAGTGAGCTGCTGGCAGAGGCTGCCATCGATGAAGATCTGATTGCCCAGGGCCTCCCAGTACTCGGCGCGCTGATCGACGTACGAGGCCCACCACTGTGGATAGTCGACCCCAAGATTCAGTGCCAGACCCCGGATCGCTCAGCAACATGTGCGATCAAGTCTTTGAAGCGGTCTGCAACTTCCTGCGACGGGCAGCTGACTTCACATTGCTGGCCATCGTGCGAGATCTGGAAGAGTCTTCTCACCATGGTTTGCTTGTCGCGCGTAGCCTCTCAATGCGGCCGCGTGAGGCAGGGCTCGCACGAACACGCCTATGCGTAGCCATCCGCTCTATCGGCGTAGTGCGCAACGGGAAGAATGCGATCGCCGCAGCCAGCGGCGTCAGCGGGCGGCCGCCGCAATCGCGTTCCAAACTGGCAAAGCAGCGTCGTGAAGTCTGCCTCAGCGCCGCAGACGTCGGCCGCCCAGAACCATGGTCTAGTCCTTGAGGACAGTGCATGGACCCGAGTAGGCGTTGACATAACCGTATTCGGGAACGTAGCCGTAGTACCGGCGCTTGTCCCAATCAAAGTGGAAGAAGGCCCCGCCCTGCAGTGACTCCTTCAACACCATGAACTTATTTCCTTCGTCCCATCGAGCATGAGAGACCAGCAGCGTCCCTCGTCCAGTCGCGCTGAGACTATCCGCGTACGGAAGCTTCTCTTTCAGCTTGTAGAACGCTTGCCCCTTGCCATAGGAATATTCTTCT
>CALRYR010000264.1:0-6303 GCA_943372425.1 Variovorax sp. YR752
CGCGCCGGTCGACTACAACGTGAAGAACATCGCCCTGATCCTGGCGAGCCTGGTGGGCTTCGCGGTGATCTCGGAGTACGTCAACATGATCCTCGGCATCGTCTTCCTGGTGTTCTGCTCCACCTTCGCGGGCACCTCGTACTCCGTCGTGCGCAACATCAAGATCTCGATCGGCCTCATCGCCGTCGCGTTCGCCTTCAAGAACTTTCTCGGCCTGAGCCTGCCGCTGTACTGATGGAAGTCTTTCACAACCTCGCGTTCGGATTCAGCCACGCGCTGACCCTCCAGAACCTGCTCTACTGCGCGCTCGGCTGCACCGTCGGCACGCTCGTCGGCCTGCTGCCCGGCCTGGGTCCGCTGTCGACCATCAGCCTGCTGCTGCCGCTGACCTACTCGATTCCGACCGGTGGCGCACTCATCATGCTGGCCGGCATCTACTACGGCGCGCAATACGGCGACAGCGTAAGTGCGATCACGATGAAGATCCCGCACGCCAGCAGCATCGTGGCCTGCATCGACGGCTACCAGATGACGCTCAAGGGCAAGACCGGTCTGGCGCTGTTCACCGCCGGAATCTCGAGCTTCATCGGCGGCACGGTGGCGATCATCGTGCTCTCGACGATGGCGCCCGCGCTCGGCGAGGTGGGCTTCCTGTTCGGGCCGGCCGACTACTGCGCGCTGATGCTGCTGGGCTTCTTCTGCGTGAGCTTCGTCAGCGCGGGCAGCCTGCTCAACGGCCTGGCCATGGCGATGATCGGCGTGCTGCTCGGCATGATCGGCACCGACGTCAACAGCGGTGTGGCGCGCTACACGATGAACCTGCCCTTCCTGATGGACGGCGTCGGCCTCATCAGCATCGCGCTGGGCTGCTTCGGCATCGCCGAGGTCGTGAAGAACCTCGACAACAAGAACGTGCTGACGCCCTTCAACGGCAAGATCAAGCTCATGCCGACGTGGCCGGAGTTCAAGCGCATCATTCCGAGCGCACTGCGCGGCAGCGTGATCGGCTCAGTGCTCGGCATCCTGCCCGGCGGCGGCCCGACCATCGCCCAGTTCGCGGCATACGCGGCCGACAAGCGCTTCAGCAAGTACAAGCACGAGATCGGCACCGGCTGCATCGAAGGTGTGGCCGGCCAGGCCGCCGCCGACGAGGCCGCCGCGCGCACCAGCTTCATCCCGCTGATGGCGATCGGCATCCCCGAGAACGCGGTGATGGCGCTGATGATGGCGGCCTTCATCGTCAAGGGCATCCAGCCCGGCCCGAACATGATCGCGACCCACCCCGACCTGTTCTGGGGCCTGGTGGCCAGCATGTGGATCGGCAACGTCTTCCTGGTGGTGCTGAACGTGCCGCTGGTGCGCTACTGGCTGTCGGTCTTCAAGATCCCGTACGTCGTGCTGTTCCCGGCCATCCTGTTCTTCTGCTGCATCGGCACGTACAGCATCAACAACAGCCTGGACGACATCTACACGACAGCCGTGTTCGGCCTGATCGGCTACCTCTTCCTGCGGCTCGACATGGAAGCGGCGCCGCTGATGCTCGGCTTCATCCTGGGCCCGATGCTGGAAGAGAACTTCCGCCGCGCGATGCTGCTGAGCCGAGGCGACTTCAGCATCTTCGTCACGCGCCCGATCAGCGGCACGCTGCTGACCGTGATCGGCATCGTGATCGTTTGGCAAACGATCGCATTTTTCCGCGCGGCGAAGAAGAAAAAGCTCGTCGCTCAGACCGCCGAGTCGATCCGCAACGACAGCTCGGTGCCGGTGTAGGTCGGGGTGACCTTGAAGCCGGCCGGCACGGTGATCGCGCTGAACTTGCCGATCAATGCGCCGCTGCTGATCACCGTGAGCACGTCGCCCGCGGTGGGCGCCGCGCCCGCCTTGAACGTGATGTTCAGGGTGCCGTCGAGAGCCGCCACGCCCTTGACCGTGAGGCGGCCCGCGCCGTTGCCGCCGATGTTCATCTGCAGCGTGGTGCCGCCGAGCTGCGTGTAGGCACCGGCCATCGTCACCATCGCATCCGCATTGCAGACCAGCGTGCCGCCGCCCACGTAGACGTTGCCCGTGCCGAAAGCGCTGGCCGAGTCGGCCTGCAGCGTGCCGGCCACCAGCTGCGTGCCGCCGCTGTAGCTGTTCTTGCCGCCCAGGCGCAGCGTGCCGGTGCCGGTCTTGTTCAGCTTGCCTGCGCCGACGATGTCGTTGCGCCAGCTGTCCATCGCGTGGAAGCCGCCCAGGCTGGCGTCCATCTTCACGACCACGTCGCCGTTGAACGCGCCGTAGCCGTCGGCTGCGTCGAACAGGTTCAGGCGGCCCCAGCCTTCAGGGTCGTCCATCGCCGGGTAGCCCGACGCGATGGCGGTGGTCTTGAGCACCACCCGGCGCTGCTCGGCGTCGAGGTACGGCAGGCGGGTCTCCAGCAGCACTTCGGCGCCCTTCGGCACGACGGCCGGTTGGGTCTTGTCGCCGACCTGGGTGAAGCCGAAGGTCATGCGGCGCAGGTACGCGGCCTTGCTGGCGGCGTGGTCCGCGAAGCGGTCCTGGTCGGCGCCCTGCGAATGCGCGAAGGTGTTGAGTGCCGTGGCATCGGCGGCGCCGACCGCCGTCATCAGCACCGACTGGGCCTGCGCACGGGCCGCGGCCTTGCGCGCGGCGTTGGCGCCGGTCGACAGGCTGGCGGCCGCCACCGCATGGCCCTGGATGCGGCCACCGATCACGTCCAGCGGCGAATGCATGCCCGCGAGGATGCGGTTCTCACCCAGCTCGAGGCCGCGCGCGACCATCTCCTGGAAGCGCTCGGGCACCACGTAGCCGAAGGCGAAGCCGTTGCGCACCGCTTCTGCCGTGTGGCCGCTGACGAAGCCACCGTCGGTACTGGGCGTGGTGCTCTTCGCCGGTTCCAGGGCAGGCACCACCTTGACGCTGCTGCTCCAGCGCCAGGGGCGCGCGTACTTGAAGTAGCGCTTGGCCGGTTCGGTCGAACCGTTCTCACCGATGCCGTTGATCAGGTCGACCACGGTGCCGAAGCTGGGGTTGGCGCTGCCGCCCACGCCGCTGTTGTTGCCGCCGTCGTCGTACTTCACGGTGGTGGCGTCGGCGGCGATCCCGGTGATCGTGGTGGTCTGCTGCGCGGCGGTGCGCCACGCCGCGGTGAGCGGCCCCAGGCCGTCGCTGACGCTGTAGGCCTTGCCACGGCGGTCGTCGAGATAAGCCGCGAGCTCCTGCGCACTGGTGCGGGCGGTGGTCACGTCGACCGCGTACTGGATGTTGTAGCCCAGCACGGCCGTGTTGACGACCTTGCCGTCGGTGGAGTCGCCGGGAATCCCGCTCCAGTTGGAAGCAACCACGGCCGGAAAACCCGCCTGCGCGGGGGCCGATTGGCCTGCGTCCACCAGCAGCGTGCTGGGCGTCCAGAAATCGAGGAAGCCGGCCACCACGCGGACGCCGGCGTTGGTTTCCTTGGTAGCGTAGCGCGCATCGCCGCGTTGGTTGGTCGCGACGTTGTCGACGAACGGCGGGATGGTGGCCGTGTTCGGCACCGGTGCGGCGTCGGTAAAGCCGAGGTCCTTCGGCGCGCCGGCCGCAACGACGACGGGTGCCGGTGCCGTACTCGCGGCGGGGTTCGAAGCGCTCGAACCGTCGCCGCCACCGCCGCAGGCCGACAGGCACAGCGCGGCGACCAGGGTGAGGACGAACGGACGAGCGGATGACAGGAATGGAGACATGAAGAAAAGGTTCGATGCAGGATGGGGGCGTGAACCGGCAAGAACGCCGTGCTCGACGGCACCCAATCTAGGCAGCGAAGAAGTCATGGCTGTGAAACGCGCGGGCGGCACGGGGTTGTCGTTCCGGCTTCGTTCATCGCCCTCGGCCTACCGGCGCATGCTGCGGCATCGCACAGGCACCCAGCCATCGCGCGCGACCATAGGGCCCTCGGAACACGGAGAACGCCCCATGCTCGCCACCCGCATCCAGTACGCCTTTGTCGGAGCGGCGCTCCTGCTCGCCATCAAGGGCTTCGCGCAACAGAGCCCGATCGACCGCGCAACGGCTCAGCAGCGCTACGACGCGGAGGTCGCCGCCTGCAACCGCGGCAATCTGCCGGCGCCGTCACGCGAGGCTTGCGTGCGCGCGGCGGGAATCGCGCTGGATCGTGCCTTGGGCGGCCCGCCGACCGAAGCAGCGACGCCATCTGCCGATGGCCGCGCGACGGTGGTGGCGCCCGTCGGCTCCGTCACGCCGCCCGCAGCGTCGGACACGGTGACCACGCAGGATGGCCGCGCGACCATCGTGGTGCCGGCTGATCGGGCCGGTGCGCCGCGCTGACGCGGCGCCGGTTTGAACCGGGGAAAGCATCGTCGCTTCTCTCCCCATTCCGTGACTTCCTGCCCATCGTATCGAGCCACGCGTAGCGCAACGCGTGACAGACTGCGCTTTTCAGGGAGTCAAAACGATGCGTACAGATTTCGACGCACGCGCGCTGCGCGTGGAAGGAGCGGCGCTGCCGCAATGGCAAGGGCAGCCGGCGCTGCTGCCTGTTCGCCTGGAGGGGCGCGAGGGCGTCAACAGGCTGTTCGAGTACCGTCTTCTCCTGAAGACACCCGACAGCCGAAGCTTCAGCCCATCGCTTGCTGCAAACTTCAAACTCAACGAGTTCGTCGGCAGAGAACTCACGGTTCACATTGAACTTGAAGGCAGCGGAACCTACCTCCCGGGAGCCGTTGGCCCCGCAACGGATGCCACCGGTGCAGGAACGCGAGAGATCACCGGCCTGGTCGACAGTGCCCGTTTCGTCAAGATCGCCGGACGGTACGCCTTCTACGAACTGGTTCTGCGCCCATGGCTGCACCTCGCGACGCGCACCACTGATTGCAAGATCTTCCACAACAAGACGGTGGTCGAGATCCTGGACGAGGTGCTGGCGGACTATCCGTTTGCTCTCGAGAAGCGATTGGGCACGCAGTACCCGGAGCGCGAGACACAGACCCAACTCAACGAAACCGACGCCGACTTCCTGATGCGTCTTTGCCAGGAGTGGGGCATCAACTTCCACTTCGAGCACAGCGACGGCAAGCATCGACTGGTACTCAGCGACAACAACGATGCGTTCCAAGAGAGCCCGAGCGAGGCCTACCGGGCGCTGCGGTTCCATGATGGGCGCAACCAGATCGATGAAGAGTTCGTCACCGAATTCACCGTCACGGACACGCTCACCAGCGGGAGCTATGAAAGTCGGGACTTCGACTACACGCGCCCTAAAGCGCTCCTGGCCGCTCGCGTGCGCGCGCCGCGGGACACGGGCCAGTCCGGGCAGGACATCTTTCGCTGGCGTGCGGACGACGGCAGCGACTACAGCCAGCCGAATGCCGGCCGGCTGGCTGATGCCAACCAGACCGAGCCGCAGGGCGAACTGCTCGCGCACCTGCGCATGGAGGCGATGCGCCAACATGGCCTGCGCGCGCAAGGTGCAGGCGAGTTGCGCGGCCTTTTGCCGGGCCACACCTTCCGGCTGAAGGGGCATCCGCAGGACCTGGCCAACGGCGACTATGTCGCCATCGACACAGAGTTGCTGATCGAGGATGTCGCGGCGGTCTCGCAAATGAACGCCGCGGCGGTGTCGACTGCGCAGGGAGATGAAGCGCCAACTCAGCAGTGGCGCGTCCAGCTGCGATTCGAGTCCCAGCCCGTGCGCCAGCCGCTGCGGCCTGACTTCCGCATTTCAAAGCCGCGCCAACACAGCCCGGAGACCGCACTGGTCGTCGGCGCCAGCGATGCACAAGGCGTTCCGAACAACATCTACACCGACGAATTCGGCCGCATCAAGGTTCAGTTCTACTGGGACCGCTATGGCGAGAAGGACCATCGCAGTTCCTGCTGGGTGCGCGTGTCCAGTGAGTGGTCGGGCAACCAGATGGGCGCCGTCCACCTGCCACGTGTGGGGCAGGAGGTCATCGTCAGCTTCATCGGGGGCGACCCCGACCTGCCCCTCGTCACCGGCCGCGTCTTCAACCAGCACAACCTGCCGCCGTGGCAACTGCCCCAGCAGCAGGCGCTCAGCGGTTTTCGCTCTCGCGAACTGCAGCCGGGCGGCGGCAACAGCGCACGCGGGCGAAGCAACCATCTGCTCCTCGACGACACGGCTGGCAGCATCCAGGCGCAGCTCAAGAGCGATCATCAGCACAGCCAGCTCTCGCTCGGCGACATCAGCCGCATCGAGGACAACGCGGGTCGCCAGGAACCACGGGGCGAAGGTTTCGAGCTTCGGTCCGACGGACACGGTGCCGTGCGAGCCAAAGCCGGCATGCT
>CALRYR010000265.1:0-6298 GCA_943372425.1 Variovorax sp. YR752
AGGCATGAGCCGCCACAGGAGAAAGTTCGCTCATCGCTGCTACCGAAGGCGGTTTGCTTTGCCATAATCAGTCAGCAATTGCTACGAAAAACTGCACAACATGGGCGCAAATTCAACAGTCGTCTTCGCGGACTTGACAGGAAGCACTCGTGTTTTCGAGGCGATGGGCAACGCCCGCGCGACCGAGACGGTCACGCGGTTGACCCAGTGGATCGGCGGCGTGTGCGAAGCGCACGGCGGGCGCGTCGTCAAGATGCTGGGCGACGGCGTCCTGGCCATCTTCGAAGCGGGCGACACCGCGACGGCTGCGGTCCTGGAACTTCAGCGGAACCATCAGAAACGCCTTCAGGCGTGGCCGGTCGCCCTGCGCATGGACCTGCAGATCGGCGTGGCCAGCGGCGACGTGGTGGAGGTGGACGGCGATTGCTACGGTGACGCCGTGAACCTCGCGTCCCGGCTCAGTGACCTGGCAGGCCCCGGACAGATCTGGGTCACCGAATCCGTGGTCGAGCAGTTGAAGGAGGGCGAAGTGCGCCACCGCAACCTCGGCCCCATCACCATCCGTGGCAAGAACGAAACACCGATCGTGCACCGCATCGACTGGCAGGACGAGATGTCCGAATTCCTCACGATGCCGGCCACCCTGGCCCAGACCAGCCGCGCCCTGGATTCGAGCTTCGGGCAGATCGAACTGGCGTGGCTCGACGTGCGCTCGCTGTTCAGCGCGGCCGATCTTCCCATCCACATGGGGCGTGTCGACGAAGCCCAATTCGTGGTCAACGATCCGCGCGTCTCGCGCCTGCATGCGCGCATCGAGGCGCGGCAGGGCAGCTGCGTCCTGGTCGACGTCAGCACCTACGGAACCTGGGTCCGCTTTCACGGCAGCGCCGGTGTCAGCGGCGAGATCGCGCTGCGTCGCGACGAATGCGTGCTGCACGGCAGCGGCGAGATCGGCCTGGGCGCACCGCTGAGCGACTTCAGCGCCCCGACCATCACCTTCAACACCACGGGCGGCAACCTACTGCTCGGCCGCCGCGACGCCCGTTAAACCTTGAACGATCTGATTCTTCCGACTTTCGCCGATGTCGAAGCCGCCGCTGCGCGCATCGCGGGGCATGCCCACCAGACCCCCGTGTTCACGTCGCGCACCGTGAACGAGGCGCTCGGCGCCGAGGTCTTCTTCAAGTGCGAGAACCTGCAGCGCATGGGCGCCTTCAAGTTCCGGGGCGGCTTCAATGCGCTCTCGCGCTTCGATGCCGAGCAGCGCAAGGCCGGCGTCGTGGCGTTCTCGTCGGGCAACCACGCGCAGGCCATCGCGCTGTCGGCGCGGATGCTCGGCATCCCGGCCACGATCGTGATGCCGCACGACGCGCCGGCCGCCAAGGTCGCGGCGACCCAGGGCTATGGCGGCAACGTCGTCATCTACGACCGCTACAAGGACGATCGCGAACAGATCGGGCGCGACCTGGCGCAGAAGCACGGCTTCACGCTGATTCCGCCCTACGACCATCCGGACGTGATCGCAGGGCAGGGCACGGCCGCCAAGGAACTGTTCGACGAAGTAGGGGAGCTCGATGCGCTCTTCATGCCGCTCGGCGGCGGTGGCCTGCTGTCGGGCTCGGCCCTGTCGGCGCGCGCGCTCTCGCCGAGATGCAATGTGTTCGGTGTCGAGCCGGAGGCGGGCAACGATGCGCAGCAGTCGTTCCGCTCCGGTGCCATCGTGCACATCGACACGCCCAAGACGATCGCCGACGGGGCGCAGACGCAGCACCTGGGGCACTACACCTTCGCGATCATCCGGCGCGATGTCGACGACATCCTGACGGCGAGCGACGCCGAACTGGTCGACTGCATGCGCTTCGCCGCGGAGCGCATGAAGCTGGTGATCGAGCCCACCGGCTGCCTCGGCTTCGCCGCGGTGCGCCAGCAGAAGGAGCGCCTGAAGGGCCAACGCGTCGGCGTGATCCTCAGCGGCGGCAACGTCGACATCCAGCGATTCTGCAGTCTGATCGCCGGCGCCTGATCTGCGAGGCTAGCCCGGTGCGTTGTGCATTGGCGGCTTCGGTGCGGCGGGTGACTCGACCAGGCTCTCCGGCCAGAACTTGAACCAGACGACGGCGACCACCGCGCCGATGGCCAGCGCCAGAAGAAACACCAGCATCCACCGGAAGGGGCGCTTGGAGACACGCTGACTTTTGTTTTGATCCATGGGCTCGAACATAGGCCGCGGTGCGCGCGCCGCGTGTCGGACGTTGACCCGGCCCCGTGCGTGGTGGAGGTGAGTCGACAGGCCCTGTGGCATCCTTGGTCATGACTCTTGTTTTCCCGGCGCGGTGGCCCGCCCCATGAGCTGGCTTCGCGACGTATTCAGCCGCCTTCGGCAGGCCACGATGGCCACACCCGGCCTGCGCGTGATTGTGCTGGCCATCCGCAACTACGTTTTGCACCAGAGCGCCAACCAGGCCGGCAGCCTGGCGTTCTCGTCGGTGCTGGCCATGTTCCCGCTGCTGATCCTGCTGTCGGCCTCGGCGGCCTATCTCGGGCAGCCCGGCGACGCAGCGGCGCTGGCCGACCGGGTCATGGGCTATGCGCCCCAGCTGGTGCGCGACGCGATGCAGCCAGTCATCGAACAGGTGCTGGCGCAACGCAACCAGGCGCTGCTGACCATCGGCGTGCTCGCCACCTTGTGGACGGCCTCGTCGGGCATGCAGGCGGTGCGTTCCGCACTCAACCGCGCCTATGGCATCGAGCGCGGCCTGGCGTTCTGGAAGGCGCGTATCAAGGTCACGCTGTTCACGGTCATCGTCGGCGCCGGCGTGCTGGCCGCCTTCAGCTCCGTGGTCATCATTCCCTACGTGTGGCGGCTGCTGGAGAGCAACGTGGGCGCGGGCCATGACACGCTCTGGCTGCGCAACAGCGTGCGCTACGGCTCGGCTTTCGTGGCGCTCACGGTGCTGTACGCGCTGATGTACGGCTGGCTGCCCGACACCCGCCAGCGCCTGTACACCGTGCTGCCCGGCGCGGTGGTGGGTGCGGCCCTGTGGGTGACCGCCGCTGCCACGCTGTCGTACACCTTGCGCACGGCCGGCAACCTGGCCTTGCTCTACGGCAGCTTCGCGGGCGTGGTCGCAACGCTGGTCTTTCTCTACCTCAGTGCGACCACGCTGATCTTCGGGGCAGAGATCAACGGGGTGTTGCGGGAGAAGACGTCGACCTGAATCGGCGGTCGCATCCCGAACGAGCACCGTTCGGCGCATCGCGCATTGGGTCGAATCGATATCGAACCGAGGAGAGGGACGAGTGCATCGCGATACGCGTCCCAATCCTTAATTTAACATAATATACATTGTATTTACTAAAACCTACGGCGTATCCCGCTCAGGAACACGCCTCCAGCTACCACTTACCATCGCTCGGTCGCTTCGCCCCAACCACTGCCTTCAGCATCTCGACTGCATCCGGCCGCTTGCCCTGGACAGCGAAGTCCATCGCCGTCATGTTCTGCTGGTTCTTCATCAACGGGTCCGCGCCTTCGTCGAGCAGCAGCTTGACGCTGTCGGGCGATCCGTACATCGCGGCCATCATCAGCGGCGTGGTGCCGTTGGGTGACTGGGCATCGATGAAGGCGTACTTCTCAAGCAGCAGCTTCATGATCTCGACCTGGCCGCTGCTGGCCGCATAGTGCAGCGGTGTCCAGCCGGGCTTGTTGATCTCGGCGTTGCGGGCGATGAGTTGCTTGACCAGGTCCATCTGGCCCTTGATGGCCGCCAGCATCAGCGGGCTTTCGTCGTTGCTGTTGCGCAAGTCGACATTGGTCTGCGGCGACGCCAGGAGCGCCTGGATGACGCGTGGCGACGGCTCGCGAATCGCGATCAACAATCCGGTCATCCCGCGCTCGTCGCGCGTGTTCGGATCGAAACCACGCCGCAACAGCGATTCGATACCGCTGGCGTTGTCGCTTCGAGCCGCGCGGAAGAAGTCGCTGAATGAATCGGCCTGGGCAGCTGAAAACACTGTCGCAGCAAGAAGATAGAGGCAGAACCTCGCCAGATTTCTCATGTCTTTTGAACGCCTGCGAAGAGGCTCTCGAAGTTACGGCTCGTAGCCTCGGCGACCGCCTCGACGGGCACGCCGCGCAGTTGCGCGATCTGCTGCGCGACGAGCGGCACGTAGGCCGGGTTGTTGGTCTTGCCGCGGTACGGCACCGGAGCCAGGTAGGGACTGTCGGTCTCGATGAGCATGCGGTCGAGTGGGACGAAGGCGGCAACGTCCCTCAGATCCTGCGCCTTCTTGAAGGTCAGGATGCCGGAGAACGAGATGTAGAAGCCGAGGTCCAGTGCCGCGCGCGCCACCTCGGCCGTTTCGGTGAAGCAATGGAAGACGCCGCCGGCGGCCGAGCCTGCACCGTCCTCGCCCTCCTCCTTCAGGATGGCCAGCGTGTCGGCCGAAGCTTCGCGGGTGTGGATCACCAGCGGCATGCGCACTTGCTGCGCCGCGCGGATGTGGACACGGAAGCGGTCGCGCTGCCATTCCATGTCGGCGATGGTCCGGCCGCCCTTGCGCTCGTCCATCTGGTAGTAATCCAGCCCGGTTTCGCCGATGGCGACGACCTTCGGGCGTGCAGCACGCTGCACCAGGTCATCGATGCTCGGTTCGGCGATGTCCTCGTTGTCGGGGTGCACGCCCACGCTGGCCCAGAAGTTGTCGTACTGGGCGGCGAGGCCCTGCACGTCGTCGAACTCTTCGAGCTTGGTGCAGATGCACAGCGCCCGGTCGACCCGGGCTTCGGCCATCGCTGCGCGAATCTCCGGCATCTGGCTGGCGAATTCGGGAAAGGTCAGATGGCAGTGGGAATCGGTGAACATGGCAGAAACGGCAATGGCAAAGCGCGCGCGCCGCCTGAAGGCGGCATCAGGCGCGGACGCGTGGGGTCAGATGGTCTGGGTCGGGCGGTCCGACGCCATCGAGCCGCCCAGGGCTTCCTCGATGCGGGCCTTGAGCTGGCGCGACTTCTCGTCCGACGGAAAGCGCACGCCGACACCCGGTGCGCGGCTGCCTGCCGCGCGCGCTGGCGTGATCCAGGCGACCTTGCCGGCCACCGGATACCGCTGCGGGTCGTCCGGCAGCGTGAGCAGCACGTAGACGTCGTCACCCAAGCGGTACTCGCGCGCCGTCGGAATGAAGATGCCGCCTTCCGCGAAAAGCGGAATGTAGGCGGCGTAGAGCGCCCCTTTTTCCTTGATCGCCAGCTGAATGACGCTGGGCCGAGGGGGTGTGGGTGTGGCGATGGGCGTGTTCATGGGCGACGGCCCGAGTTTAGGGCGCTTCGCGCCTCGCTCACAAGCGCTTCGAGCATCAGGCCGGCATTGAACGGGTGTTCCGCGGTGCGCGCTGCGGCGGCGAGCGACTTCGACCAGCGTGCCAGCACCATCGGCGGCGGTGCTGGCGGCAACTCCGCTTCGGCGAAGAATCGCGGTGCGGCGCCGGTGCCCACGGCCATGAGGTCGTGGCAGAGCTTCTGCAGGGCATCGATGGCCTGGGGCGGCGCGTGGTCGCTCAGCGCGCCGACTTCGCCGCGCTGCATGGCCTTGGGCAGCAGCGACCAGGCTTTGGGCGATTGCCCGTTGCGCGCCAGGCGCAGGGCGTCGCTCGGTCGTCCGCCGGCAGCGCGCAGCAAGGCGGGTGCGTCGGCGGCCGGCACGTCGTGCGCTGCCAGCCAGGCGACGGATTCGGCATCGGTCGGCCACGGCAACGTGAAGCCCAGGCAGCGGCTGCGAATGGTCGGCAGCAACTGCCAGGCGGCTTCGCTGGCGAGCACGAAGCGGACATCGCCGACCGGCTCCTCGAGTGTCTTGAGCAAGGCGTTGGCCGTGATCGCGTTCATGCGCTCCGCCGGGTACACCAGCACCACCTTGCCGCGGCCGCGCGCGCTGGTGCGCTGCGCAAAGCCGACGGCCTCGCGCATCGCCTCGACGCGGATCTCGCGGCTGGGCTTGCGCTTCTTGTCCTCAATGTCGGCCTGCGACTTCTCGTCGAGCGGCCAGCCCAGTTCCATCATGGCGACCTCGGGCATCAGCACGCACAGGTCGGCATGGGTGCGCACCGCGATCGCGTGGCAGCTCGGGCAATGGCCGCAAGCGCCCTCGCCGCTCGGCTGCTCGCACAGCCAGGCAGACGCCAGCGCCATGGCCAGCTCATATTGGCCGAGGCCGGACGGCCCCTGCAGCAGCCAGGCATGCGCGCGTTGCCGCAGCAAGTCGGACAACGGGCGCACCAGCCAAGGCGACATCGTCGTCAT
>CALRYR010000266.1:0-6283 GCA_943372425.1 Variovorax sp. YR752
AGGGCGCCAGCACCGAGGCCAAGTGCGCGATCAGCGCATGGCTTTTGTAGGTCACGCAGACGACGGTGACGAGGTCCGTGTCGATGCTCATGGTTCGATGCGGGCGGCGTGCTTCATCGTCGGCGCGAGCGGAATGCAGGCGAGCAACAGGATCAAGACGTGCCGGTGCGTGAAATCGGCCCAGAGCCCGTTGGCGAGCCCGGCCGTGACGTAGATCAGCAGGATGCCTGCGTAGATGTCGCGGTAGGGTGCGTCCAGCCGTCGGATGTAGCGCGCCAGCGCCACCAGCAATGCCAGGTAGACGAGCAGGCCCACCGTGCCCTGCTCGGTCCAGATCAGCAGCATCTCCTGGTGCGGGTGGCCCATCAGGAACGCGTCGAACTGCGGCAGGTTCTCGATGGCTTGGCGGTAGAGCGGTTGCCATTGGCCCAGGCCATGGCCGAAGACGGGGGCGTCCTCGATGAGCGGCAGGGTGCGGCGCCACAGTTCGAGCCGGATGCCCATCGAGGTCGGCTCGCGCTGCGCGGCATAGCGCGTGACCTCCTGCGTGACGGACTGCAGCAGCCGTTCGCGCACCGGCTGCACCGCCCACGAGAGCGCGGCGATCACCAGCAGCAGCACGCCCGTCGCGGCGACGGCGCGCCACCCGGCGCCCCGCCGCCCGAACAAGCGCCATGCCCAGTAGACGATCAGCGGCACCAAGGTGATGTAGGTGGTGCGGCTCTTCAGGATGAACACCACGTTGACGAGCGTCAGCAGCGCCAACGCACAGGCGAGCAACCGTTGCTTCGGCTGGCGTGCGACCAGGGCGACGGCCACCGCCATCGATGCCAGCATGAGGAAGGTCAGCCCTTGCTGCGTGTATTCCTTGAAGACCGTGTTGCGCATGGCGGGCAGCGCCAGGGCCACCTCGCGCTGCGGGAAGAGGCCGACGAACTGGCCGCACGAGATCAGCAGCACCCCGCCCACCGCCACAGCGAAAGCGATCAGGCCGCGCCGGCGCCACGCCGTGTCGGTGAGCAGTGCGCCGAGGATGAGCGGATACCACAGCGCCCAGACCGGCGAGCCGGTGAGCTGGCTTGCATGGCCTGTGGCCCAGGCGTGCACGCCACTGAGCACCATCACGCCCCACCACACCAGCGCGCCGATGACGACCGGGTGCCGCGCCGAGGCGGCCCAACGCTCGCGCGTCTGGCTGCCGAGCAGCGCGCAGACCAAACCCAGGGCGAGGAGGATGTTGGTCGCAGGCTTGTTGAGCGAGACGGCGAAAAGGCTCAGGACCGCGAACCAGCGCCCGGAAGCGAGCAGCGCATGGCGGGCGGTTTCAACCCATCGGGCGGGCGCGGGAGTCGTGAAGGGCGGTGACGAGGGCAAGGACATGCCGCGGTGCGTGCCCGATGTGCGTCGGGCCAGGTCTTTGGGGCATCGATCTTAGCCCGCACCTGCGAGGCGTCTGCGGCGCGCCGCAGCGCCCGCGATTCAAGCCCGCGGTAGCTCGATCACGAAGCTCGCCCCGCCGCCGGGCCGTTCCTCGCAGCGCACGCTGCCGCCATGGCGCTCGGCGATCGACTTCACCAGCGCCAGGCCCAGGCCCACGCCACCGTCGCGCTCGCTGGCGCCGGGCAGGCGGTAGAACGGTTCGAAGATGCGCTCGCGCAAAGCAGGCGGTACACCCGGGCCGCGGTCGTCGACGCGGACGCGGGCCCAGCGCCCGTCGGACTCCAGGCGCAGTTCGATCGTGCCGGCGCCGTAGCGGCGGGCGTTCTCGAGCAGGTTGCGGATGGCGCGGCGCAGCAGGCGCGACACGCCCTGCACCTGCAGCGTGGCGCTGTCGGTGCCTTCGGCCAGGTCGAGTTCGGCATCGACGCGCGCGCTTTCCTCGGCAGCCAGGCCGACCAGGTCGACCGTCTCGATCGTGCCCAGGTCGGCCTCGCTGGCGTCGAGCCGGCTCGACAGCAGGATCTCGTCGATGAGCTGGTCGAGCTCGCCGATGTTGCGCGAAATCTCGTCGCGCGCGGCCGGGCTCGGCCGCTCGCCCATCAGCTCGAGGCCCATGCGGATGCGCGTGAGTGGGGAGCGCAGCTCGTGCGAGGCATTCGCCAGCAGCGACTTGTGCGAGCGCACCAGCGTCTCGACGCGCGCGGCCGCGGCGTTGAAGCGCATCGACAGGTCGGCCACCTCGTCCTGCCCGTCTTCGGGCACGCGGGCCGACAGGTCGCCGTCGCCCCAGCGCTGCACCCCGCGCTGCAGCGTCTCCAGCCGCTGCGTCAGGCGCCGCACGATCGGAAACAGGCCGATGGCCGTGGCCAGGCCGACCAGCCCCAGCAGCCAGAAGAAGCCGGTCTGCGGGCGCACCCACGGCGGGGGCCCGCCTTGCCGGTCCTGTCGCGGTCCGAATTGCATCTGGAACTCCTGGCCGTCCTTGAGCGCGATGGTGAACTCCAGCGCCTCGCCCGGGCGGCTGGTGCGCAGGGAGGTGCCGGTGCCGATCACGCGGTCCTGCGTGTCGCGCAGCACCACCTCGCGCGGCAGCGGGGCAGTGCGTTGCTCGTCGGCCATCTGCCAGGCCCAGCCGGCCGCCAGGGTGACCACGGCCACGCCGGCCAGCACGGCCAGCCAGATGCGGACGTAGAGGTGGCGCGTGAAGAGCTGGATCATCGGCAGCGTCAGTCCTGCTGCTTGGCGAAGACGTAGCCCACGCCGCGTACGGTGAGGATGCGCTTGGGGTTCTTGGCGTCGGCCTCGATGGCGGCGCGGATGCGGCCCATGTGCACGTCGATCGAGCGGTCGAAGGCCTCGAGTTCGCGGCCGCGCACGGCTTCCATGATCTGGTCGCGCGTCAGCACGCGGCCGGCGCGCTCGGCCATGGCGACGAGCAGGTCGAACTGGTAGGACGTGAGGTCGGCCAGCGCACCACCGACGGTGACGGTGCGCGCGTTGCGGTCGATCTCGAGCGTGCCGAAACGCATCAGGGTGGCAGCGGCCGCCTCGCTGGTGTTGTCGCCGCGGCGCCGCAGCACGGCGCGGATGCGCGCCAGCAACTCGCGCGGCTCGAAGGGCTTGGGCAGGTAGTCGTCGGCGCCGATTTCCAGGCCGATGATGCGGTCCATCGGGTCGCCCTTGGCCGTGAGCATCAGCACCGAGACCTTCGCCAGCGCGCCGGGCAGGGCGCGGATGCGGCGGCAGACCTCGAGGCCGTCGATGTCCGGCAGCATCAGGTCGAGGATGACCAGGTCGGGCGCGTGCTGCTGCACCTGTTCCAGGCCCGTCTGGCCGTCGGCCGCGTGCGCCACGCCGAAGCCCGACTTCGTCAGGTACTCGCTCACCATCTGCGCGAGGCGGGCGTCGTCTTCGATCATCAGGATCTGGGGTGTGCTCATGACAGCCATGGTGGATCGCTGCCGCCAAGGCGGCTTGAAGGCTCCGTAAAGTTCAAGTAAACCGTCGCCCGTCCGAGCAGGCCGGCCAGCCTCAGGCCGGTTGCGCCGTGGTCCCGGCGATCGCGTCGAACAGCATGCTGCATTCGACGGCCGCGTTCGCCGGCCAATGCTGGGCGAGCAGCGCGCGCAGGTCGCCATCGTCCAGCAACGGGTCGCACGCGAGCGCGCGCGCATGGATCTCCAGGGCCAGCTGGCGCAACAAGGCCACCGACGCATGGATGCGTTCGCTGAACTGCGCATCGTCCAGCGTGTCGGTCAGGCTGCGGTTGAGTTCGGCGAACCAGGGCAGGGCGGCGTGGTCGAGCATCTGCGGCACGTTGCGCTTCTCGCTCGACGCCGACCAGGCGCGCAGCAGCGCCTGCACCGCGATGTTCAAGCGCTGGCAGTGCTGCAGTTCGTCCTTCAGGCTGCCCAGCAGCGCCAGGTCGGTCAGGCGATCGTGGAAGAACATCTGCGAGAGCACGCCCCAGTAGTAGCTGTAGTCCCAGATGACCTTCACCGGTAGCACCTCGGGGTCGCCGAAGAGGCCGTACTGGTCCTGGTAGAGCGCCAGGGTGCTCTCGTAGAACGAGTGGTAGATCTGGTCGTAGAGCTGCGCGCGCGCCTCCACCGAATGGCCGGCGCGGTCGTGGCCGATCAGGTCGGTGATGTAGGTGTTGGCAATGGCGATGAAGTCGCTGCCCGGCGAATAGAACGGGTCGAGGAACAGCCCGGCCTCGCCGGTCAGCGCCCAGCGCTGGCCCGAGAACACCTGCTTGCAGCCGTACGAGAAGTTCTTGAAGAAGGCGAAGTCCTGCAACAGGTGGCGCTTGCCGTCGAGTTCGTCGAACAGGCGCGGCTGGTACTGCGCGAACCACTCCATCGCCTTCTCGAAGCTGTCCATGGTGTCGAGCGCGTGGTAGCGCGGGTCCGCCACGATGCCGACCGAATGCGAGCCCGAGGCCAAAGGAATCAGCCACACCCAGTAGCCCGCGCCGACCAGGTGGTTGGTCGACAGCCAGCGCGCCTGCGGCGTGCAGCGTGCGCGCCATTCGGGGTCGTCGCTCCAGTCGTCGAGCGTGATGCGGTCGCCGATGCGGAACCACACCGCGTGGGCGTCGTGCGCATTCGGCTCGGCCAGGCCCAGCTTGCGCTTGAGCAGGCCGGCGCGGCCGCAGGCGTCGACCACCCAGCGTGCGGCGATGACGTTCGTCTGATCGTCCTGCGTCCAGCTCAGGCGGTGCAGGCCCTGCGCGTCGTCGGCCAGGTCGATCTGCCGCACCATCGCATGGTCGGTGAACTTCACGCCACGGCGCGCCGCCTCTTCGCCCAGGAAGTTCTCGAAGATGCCGCGGTCGATCTGGTAGCTGGGCACCGACAGAAAGCGGCTGGCGCCGATCTCGGTGACCTGGTCGATGTCGCGCCGGCCTTCGCTGAAGAAGAAGCGAAAGCCGAACTTGCGCAACTGCTCGCCGTGCATGTGCGGCTTCAGGCCCAGCACCGTGTCGAAGTAGTGCGCGCCGATTTCCACGGACGATTCGCCCACCTTGTGCGCCGCATGCGGCACGGGGTGGCCGCGGCGCTCGAGCACCAGCACGTCGATGTCGGGGAAGCGCTTCTTGAGCTGCAGGGCCAGGGTCAACCCGGCCAGGCCGCCGCCCATGATCACCACGTCATGCTGTTGTTCGTGCGTTGTCGCGGCGATCGTCATCGGCTTCAGCCTTGAGGGAATTGGAGTTGTAGTTGCAGCGACAGGCGCGCCGACAGTGGCATCGCCAGCGTCTCACTGTGGCCCGCGGCCAGCGATTCGAACAGCGGCAGCGCATCGGCCATCGCGTTGGTGGACAGCGCCTGGGCCGCTTCCGAGCGCGGCGCGATCGGCTGCGACGCGCCGGCCGCGAGCGACCAGTCGAAAGCGGCCACCGTGCGCTCGGTGCGCTGCGGCGCGATCACCAGCGCCACGGCCAGCAGGCCGCGGCTGGTCGTGACCGACGCGAGCGCGCCGACGGCCGGCATGTCGTACCCGACCAGCAGCAGCGGCTGGTCGTCCGCCGCGCACTGCGCCGCGGCTTCGAGCAGGGCCGACGCGAAGGTGGTCTCGTAGGCTGCGATCGAATTGCTCGCCGCCATGCAGCCGACACCGATGGTCCAGTAACCCACCGCGGCGTTGTGCACCGAGTTGTGGAACTTGATCGGCGACAGCACCGTCGGGTCGCTCGCCAGCACACCGCACATGTAGTCGTTGATGCCCAGGTCGCCGTGCGCCGACGCGAAGATGCAGGGCAGCTCTTTCGCGTCGCGGCCCGAGGCGGCGATGGCGTTGGACGCCACTTCGAGCGCCAGCGCCACGGTGTCGGGCGCGCGTCGGCGCTCGGCCGGGGCCAACACCTGCGGCGCGGGCCGCTTGGCCGGCGGGTCGACCGGCGCGCCGGTGCCCGTGAAGGCGGCGCGGGCGACGTCCCAGCCGGGCAGCGTCGGTGCCCAGAAGGCCGGGCCTTCGATGTACAGCGTCGGGGTCTTCACGGTCGCGCTCATGCCCGCGCTCCCTTGCCGAAGACCAGCGAGCAGTTGTTGCCGCCGAAGCCGAAGGAATTGGACAACGCCACCTTCACGTCGCCGCGCGCGGGTTCGAGCTTGATCTGCGGGCCGCAGTCGGTGTCGAGCTGCGTGGTGTTCACGGTGCCCGGCATCAGGCCGGTCTCCAGCGACAGCAGGCTGATGGCGGCCTCGACGATGCCGGCGGCACCCAGCGTGTGGCCGGTGAAGCCCTTGGTCGAGCTGGCGTGCGTGCTCTCGGGGAAGCGCCGGGTGACCAGCGCGCCTTCGACCTCGTCGTTCTTCGTGCTGGCCGTGCCGTGCATGTT
>CALRYR010000267.1:0-6268 GCA_943372425.1 Variovorax sp. YR752
GCCAGCGCCTCTGGCAGCAGTCCGACGATCAGCGCGCCGACCAGCGGCCCACCGATGGAACCGGCGCCGCCGATCATCACGACCAGCACGAAGAGGATCGACTGGCCGAAGCCGAAGGTGTGCGGCGTGACGAAGCCCGACAGCGGCGCGAACAAGCCGCCTGCCGCGCCAGCGCACAGCGCGGACACGGCGAAGGCCACGGTCTTGATGCGCAGCGGGTCGAGGCCGATCGATTCGGCGGCGGTCTCGCTGTCGCGCACCGCACGCATCGCCGCACCCCAGCCACCGCGCGACAGCAGCGCGAAGGCCGCGAGCGCGACGCCGGCCGTGACGACGGCCAGCATCGCCGCCGCGCGCTCGCCCTGCGCGAAGCCGCCGAGCACCGGGCCGGCGATGCCCATGATGCCGTTCTGCCCGCCCGTCAGGTCGCGCGCCTCGACGATCGCATGCTCGACGATGAAGCCGAAGGCGATGGTGATCATCGCGAGGTACGGCCCGCGTGCCCGCAACGCCGGCAGTGCCAGCAGCGCGCCCATGGCACCGGCCAGCAGCGCGCCGACCGGCCACGCCGCCCAGAAGCTCCAGCCGGCCTTGCCGGTGAGGATGGCGACCGCGTACGCGCCGATCGCATAGAAGCCGACGTGGCCGAAGGACACCTGCCCCGTCAGCCCCACCAGCACGTTGAGGCCAATGCCGACGATCGCGAACAGCGCGACGTTGGCCAGCACGAAGACGTAGTAGCCGTTGACCGTAGCCGCCAGCGCGACACCCGCGGCCATCAGCCCGACGAGCCCGATCAGCGCGGGCCAGCGCATGCCTGCGCCGTTCATACTTTCTTCACCGCCGCGCGGCCGAACAGCCCCTGCGGCCGCATCGCCAGCACCACGATCACCAGCGCGAAGGTGAGGATCTGCGTGTAGCTCGAGCCGAGCGTCGACGTGATCAGCGCCTCGGCCAGGCCGAACAGCAGCCCGGCGATCATCACGCCCCAGGCGCTGGTGATGCCGCCGAGGATCGCGACCGCGAAGGCCTTGAGCCCGAACAGCGTGCCCATGTCGGCCTGCACGTTGAAGAGCGGCGCGATGAGCACACCCGCCACGCCGGCGAACACCGCCGACAGCGCGAAGGCCACCGCCACCGCGCGCCGGATCGGGATGCCCATCAGCCGCGCGGCCGCCGGGTTCTGCACCACTGCCAGCATGCCGATGCCCCAGCGCGTGCGCCGCGCGATGACATGCAGAGCGGCCGCCAGCGCCAGGCCGACGACGGGAATGATCAGCTGCAGCGGGTACACGCCGAGACCGAGGTCGCCGATCTGCAGCGGCGTGACCGCCAGCGGCGACGGCAGGCTGCGCGGCTCCTTGCCGAAGGTGAACATCACGAGGTTGTCGACCACGATGCCGAGCGCGACAGTGGCCATGAGCCAGGCGTCGGAGCCGCGGCTCGCAAAGGGCCGCACGGCCGCGAACTCCACCAGCAGGCCGTACACGCCGCAGAGCGCGAGCGCCAGCACGATGGCCAGCGGCATCGGCCAGCCCAGCGTCTGCGCGAACCAGAAGGTGAACACCGCCCCCAGCATCATCGCGCTGCCCTGCGCGAAGTTGACGGTGCCCGACACGGCGAAGGTGACGTAGAAGCCCAGGGCGATCAGCCCGTACATGCTCCCGAGCCCCAGCCCGCTGATCCACGCAGACAGCAGCATGCGCGCCCTTTACTTCGCAGCGACCATGCCCACAGGCAGGATGCGGTTGTCGATGAACTGCGCCCACACGTAGTCGCTGGCGGTCACGGCGTCGTGCACGGTCGGCGAGAAGGGCTTGTCGTAGGTCTTGATCAGGCCTTCGTACTTGCCGATCTTGTAGAAGCCCTGGCGCACCGCATCGCCGTCGGTCGAGCCGGCCGCCGCGATGGCGAGCGCGGCGAGTTGCATGCCGTCGTAGGCATTGGCCACGCCCACCGCGGGCGTGATGTCGTCCGGGCCCTTGATGACCGGGTACTTGGCCTTGAGCGCGGCGATCACCTTCTCGCCCACCGGCGACTGCTTGCCGAAGAAGCTGTAGGTCTGCACGAAGTGCACGCTCTTGGCCGACGGGCCGGCCAGCTCGGTGAAGCGGCCGCCGGCCGGGCCCCAATGCGAGACGATCGGCACCTGCCAGCCCATGCGGTCGAGCGACTTCACCACCTGCGCCGACGGGCCGACGTTGCCGACCAGGAAGAGCGTGTCGGCACCGGCGGCCTTCAGGCGCGTGAGCTGCGGCACCACGTCGACGTCGTTGCCCTCGAACTTCTCCACGCCCACGGCCTTCATGCCCTTGGCGGCGAGCGCGGCCTGCAGGCCCTTCTCGTTCGATTCGCCCCACGGGTTGTTCACCAGGATCATGCCGAACTTGCTCGACTTGAAGTTCTTCTGCGCGTAGTCGAGCATGCCGACGTTGACGATTTCGTCGACCGCCGACACGCGGAACGCATAGTTGGGGTTGGCGCCGTTCTTGGTGATCGGCGTGCCCGCGGCCCACGGGCCCATGAAGGGCGTCTTCTCCTGGTTGGCGATCGGCACGATGGCCATCGACACCGGCGTGTCGAGCCCGCCGAACAGCACCGCCACTTTCTCCTTGAAGATCAGTTCGCGCGCGGCCACCACGCCCTTGGCGGGGTTGGCTTCGTCGTCGCGGCGCACCAGTTCGAGTTGGCGCCCACCCAGCAGCCCGCCCTTGGCGTTGATCTCGTCGATGGCCACGGTGAGGCCGCGCGTGATGGCTTCACCGGCCAGCGCCGACTGGCCCGACAGGGCCGTCACCAGGCCGATCTTGATCGGCTCGGCTGCGAGCGCGGCGCCCGATGTCAGGCAGGCGGCCGCAGCGGCGAGGCAGAGCGTGCGACGGTTGAAGCGCAAGGTGAAGCGGGTCATGGGGGCTCCTGAAAAACGAGGTGAGTGGGCTGACGTGGAATGACGCACCCAAGTCGGTGCGTCGAAGGCGCGCCGATGCGGCGTTGAGCAAGCCGATGCAAAGCGCGTGCCAAGTCGACAATTCCATTAAATAATTGTCGACAATCCAACGCCGATAAGGTCGACGATCGGCACGAGACTTGCTGCGTCGACCAAGACGGAAACGCCATGCACCACGCTGGTCACCACGGAGAAAACAATGAACACCACCACCCGCCCGCCCCTTGCATCCGATGCCGCCCCGCTCACCGACCCCGCCGCCGTGGTCGACGAATTCCTGCGCCTGGTCATGATTCCCGACCCGGCGGCCGCCTCCCGCTACACCGCGCCGGGCATCCGCATCCGCTTCACCGGCAACCGGCCGATGACACAGCCCGGCGACACCTCGGCCTTCAACGCGAAGCGCTACGCCTGGGTGAAGAAGAAGATCGAGCGCACCGAGGTGGTGGCCGGCGGCACGCCGGAGGCGACGGTCGTCTACAGCCTCGGCACGCTCTACGGCGCCTGGCCCGACGGCGAGGCCTTCGAGGGCAACCGCTACGTCGACCGCTACGTGGTGCGCCACGGCCTGATCACGCAGATGGACGTGTGGAACGACAGCGCCGAATGGCTGATGGTCCGCGCCGGGCTGGCCACGCTGTGAGAATCGCCGCATGACGACCCGCTGGCCCGACTTGCTCCCCGCGCACGACCGCTTCGACTACCGCCCCATCACGCGGCGCCCCGACTACGTGTGGCCCAACGGCGCACGGCTCGCGGTGTACCTCGGCTTCAACATCGAGCACTTCGCCTTCGGCGACGGGCTGGGCGCCAACATCGGCCCGGCCTCGCCGCAGCCCGACGTGCTCAACCACGGCTGGCGCGAATACGGCAACCGCGTGGGCGCCTGGCGCTGCCTCGAACTCTTCGACGCGCTCGGGCTGCCGACGGGGGCGCTGATCAACACGGCCCTCTACGACCACTGCCCGGAACTGGTGCAGGCCTGCGTGGCCCGTGGCGACGAACTCATCGGCCACGGCCACAGCAACGCCGAGCGCCAGGGCGTGCTCGACGAAACGCACGAGCGCGCCCTGCTGGTGCGCTGTCGCGAACGCATGCAGCGCGAGAGCGGCCAGACGCCGGCCGGCTGGCTGTCGCCCTGGATCTCCGAGACGCACCTGACGCCCGACCTGCTGGCCGAGACCGGATACGGCTACACGCTCAACTGGTGCCACGACGACCAGCCGGTGCGCATGCGCACGCGTGGCGGCGGCTCGCTGTGGTCGGTGCCGTACCCGCAGGAGCTCAACGACATCCCGATGATCGTCGGCCGCCTGATGGACGCGAAGGACTTCACCGCGATGGTGATCGACAACTTCGACGAGATGCGCGAGCAGTCGCAAGCGCAGCCGCTGGTGATGGGCCTCGCACTGCACCCGTACATCGTCGGCCAGCCGTACCGGCTGCGGCATCTGCGCACCGCGCTGCAGCACCTGGCGCGCGCGCGGGACCGCGGCGAGGTGTGGTTCACCACGCCGGGCGCGATCGCCACGCACATGCAACAACTGGCGGCAGAACGCCCGGACGACTTCGCATGACAGCCGACGCGAAGGACGACGACATCGAAGAGCGCATCTACCGCTCCGTCTTCGAAGGCGTGACCAATCAGCGGCTGGCGCCCGGCACCAAACTGCCCGAGGCTTCGCTGTGCGAGCTGTTCGGCGTGAGCCGCGCGCTGGTGCGCAAGGTGCTGCAGCGCCTGGCGCACGACCACATCGTCGAGCTGCGGCCGAACCGCGGCGCCATCGTCGCGATGCCCTCGCCGGAAGAGACGCGGCAGATCTTCGAGGCTCGGCGCGCCCTGGAGGCCGCGCTGGTACGCATGGCGGTGCGCAATGCGAAGAAGGCCGACATCGCCGAACTGCGCCGGCACCTCAAGGAAGAGCATGGCGCGATGCACCGCCTCGCCCAGCCCGAATGGGCGCGGCTGGCGAGCAGCTTTCACCTGCGTGTCGCGCGGCTGGCGCGCAACCCGATCCTCGAGCGCTACCTGACGGAGCTGATGTCGCGCTGCTCGCTGATCGTCGCGCTGTACGAGCCCCCCGGCAACGCGTCCTGCGAGCACGACGAGCATGCCGACGTGGTCGACGCCATCGCGCGCGGCGACGCCGACACGGCGGTGCGACTCATGGAGGAGCACCTGCTGGTGCTCGAACGCAACATCGCGCTCGACCGCCCCGCGTCGGAGCGCAGCCTGGGCCAGATGCTCGGCCTGGGCTGAGCCTGCGACAGGCTACATCGCCATGTAGCGCCCGGGCTTGTGGTTGACGGCGAGAAACACGCTCATCACCACGGCCGCCAGCACCGAGTACAGCACCCGGGTCGGCTCGATGACGAGAAAGGCCAGTGCGACGATGCTGCAGTCGATGCACATCTGCACCTTGCCGGCGCGCCAACCGTGCTTCTCCTGCATGTAGAGCGACACGATCGTGGCGCCGCCCAGGCTCCCGCGATGCCGCGCCAGAAAGAGGCAGCCCGCACCCAGCAGCAGCCCGCCGAGCACCGCGGCATAGGCCGGATGGAGCCGATCAATGGCGAAGAGCGCGGGCGACCATTCCGTCATGGCCGACAGCATCGAGATCGCGATGAAGGTCTTGACCGTGAACTCCCGCCCCATGCGCATCCAGGCGAAGCCGTAGAACGGCAGGTTGATCAGGAAGAACAGCTTGCCGAAGCTGACGCCGGTGACGTAGTGCAGCAGGAAGGCCAGGCCCGCCGCGCCGCCGGTCAGCAGCCCGACCTGGTTGAACAGGATGAGCGCCAGCGACACGAACAGCGTGCCGGCGAAGATCGCCTGGGCGTCCTCGAAATGGCTGTGGCGCAGGGAAGGCATGGCGGCGGTGGCGGGATGGTGCATGGCAGGGCGTCAGGGCGGGACCTGCCCCTGCCTCAAGCACGAACCTTGCCGCAGACGCCCCCTGCCTCAGATTTCGATCTTCGACCCGAGCTCGACCACCGCGTTGTTCGGCAGGTTGAGGATGTTCGCCGCACCGCTCGCGTTGTGGTGCATCTGCGCGAAAAGCTTTTCGCGCCAGGGCGCCATGCCGCTGCCCAGCGTCGGGATGACGACGTCGCGCGACAGGAAGTAGCTGGTCGTCATCGGCTCCAGCTGACAGCCGCGCAGGCGCGCGTTCTCGAGCGCGCGCGGCAGGTCGATGTCGTTCTTGAAGCCGTAGTGCACCATCACCTGCCAGCAGTGGCGGCCCAACGATTCCACCTCGATGCGCTTGTCCATCGGGATCCATGGCACCTCGTGGTTGCGCACGGTGACGAACAGGTTCT
>CALRYR010000268.1:0-6267 GCA_943372425.1 Variovorax sp. YR752
TGTGCGGCGCGCTCTTGAGCAGGACCTCGCGCTCCTGCAGCGCCTTGCGCACCAGCGAAAACTCGTAGTACTCCAGGTAGCGCAGGCCACCGTGGATCAGCTTGGTCGACGAGGACGAGGTGTGGGCGGCCAGGTCGTCCTTCTCGCACAGCACCACCCGGAAGCCACGGCCGGCCAGATCGCGCGCGATGCCGCAGCCGTTGATGCCGCCGCCGACGACCAGCACATCGCAGTCGTGGTTGCTCGTCGATTGTTCGTTTTTGTCCATTTCGATTCCTTAAGGTGCGATTTTCGCCTGAGTTTTCCCTAAGATCAATTCGTTTTCTTTCGATTTACACTCTTCCCAACCGACAATCCTCCCGATGGTGAACTCCAACCCCCGCCAGCTCCACCTGCTCGAAACCGTCCGCGCCCAGGGCTCGGCCACGGTCGAACAGCTCGCCGAGATGCTGGGCGTGACGCTGCAGACGGTGCGCCGCGACGTGCAACGCCTGGCCGAAGCCGGCCTGCTGGCCCGCTTCCACGGCGGCGTGCGGGTGCCCAGTTCGACCACCGAAAACCTCGGCCACCGGCTGCGCGAATCGCTCCATGCGGACGGCAAGGCGCGCATCGCCCGGGCCGTGGCGGCGCAGGTGCCCAACGACTGCTCGCTGATCCTGAACATCGGCACCACCACCGAGGCGATCGCCAAGTCGCTGCTGCGGCACCGCGGGCTGCGCGTGATCACCAACAACCTGAACGTGGCGAACATCCTGGCGGACAACGCCGACTGCGAAGTCATCGTGGCGGGCGGCTCAGTGCGCTCGCGCGACCGCGCCATCGTGGGCGAGGCGACGATGGATTTCATCCGCCAGTTCAAGGTCGACATCGCGCTCATCGGCTGCTCGGGCATCGAGGCTGACGGCACGGTGCGCGACTTCGACCTGCGCGAGGTGAAGGTCGCGCAGACCATCGTCGCGCAGGCGCGCGAGGTGTGGCTCGCCGCCGACGCCAGCAAGTTTTACCGGCCGGCGATGGTGCAACTCGCCGAGCTGGCGCAGATCGACCGCCTCTTCACCGACGCCGCACCGCCCGCGCCCTTCCCCGACCTGCTGGCTGCCGCCCAGGTACGCTGCACCATCGCCGCGGAAGGCGACATTCAAGACATCGAGACAAGGACGCCGACATGAGCTACCTGCTCGCCCTCGACCAGGGCACCTCCAGTTCGCGCAGTATCGTGTTCGACCGCGAGGGCCGCATCGTCGCCATCGCGCAGCGCGAGCTGCCGCAGATCTATCCGCAGCCCGGCTGGGTCGAGCACGACCCGATGGAGATCTGGCGCGGCCAGCTCGCCACCGCGCGCGAGGTGCTCGCCAAAGCGAAGCTGCAGCCTGCGGACATCCACGCCATCGGCATCACCAACCAGCGCGAGACCACGCTGCTGTGGAACCGCCGGACCGGCCAGCCGGTGCACCACGCCATCGTCTGGCAGGACCGCCGCGCCGAACCGCTGTGCGCCAGGCTGCGTGACGAGGGCATGACCGACACGATCCGCGACAAGACCGGCCTGGTGATCGACGCGTATTTCTCCGCCACCAAGCTGCGCTGGCTGCTCGACAACGTGCCCGGCGCGCGCGAACAGGCCGAGCGCGGCGAGCTGGCCTTCGGCACCGTCGACAGCTGGCTCATGTGGCAGCTCACCAGCGGCAAGGTGCATGTCACCGACGTGAGCAATGCGTCGCGCACGATGCTCTTCAACGCGCACGACAACAGCTGGGACGCCGACCTGCTGAAGGCACTCGACATTCCGCCCGCGCTGCTGCCGGAGGTGAAGCCGTCGAGCGCGCACTTCTGCGACACCGACGCCACGCTGCTCGGCCGCTCGCTGCCCGTCGGCGGCGTGGCCGGTGACCAGCAGGCCGCCCTCTTCGGCCAGGCCTGCTTCGGCCCCGGCATGGCCAAGAACACCTATGGCACCGGCTGCTTCCTGCTGATGCACACCGGCGACGCGTTCCAGCCGTCGTCCAACGGCCTGCTCGTGACCAGCGCCGCGCAGACCAGCACGCAACCGCAGTACGCGATGGAAGGCAGCGTCTTCGTCGGCGGCGCCGTCGTGCAATGGCTGCGCGACGGCCTGCAGGCCATCAAGGGCAGCGCCGAGGTGCAGGGCTTGGCCGAGAGCGTGCCCGACTCGGGCGGCGTGATGATGGTGCCGGCCTTCACCGGGCTGGGCGCGCCCTACTGGAACGCCGAGGCGCGCGGCACGATCACCGGCCTGACACGCGGCACGACCGTCGCGCACATCGCCCGCGCCGCGCTGGAGAGCATCGCCTACCAGAGCGCCGCCCTGCTCCAGGCCATGAGCCGCGACGCCGTGGCGGCTGGCGGTGCACCCGTTGCCGAGCTGCGCGTGGACGGCGGCGCGTGCGTGAACGATCTGCTGATGCAGTTCCAGGCGGATTTGCTGGGCATCCCAGTGCTGCGGCCGGAAGTCACCGAGACGACGGCGCTCGGCGCGGCCTATCTGGCGGGGCTATCGACCGGGTTTTTCAAGGACATCGGGCAGTTGTCGACGCTGTGGCGGGTCGAGCGGCGCTTCATGCCGACGATGGGGCGGGCGCAGGCGGGTGAGGCAATGGCGCGTTGGGAACACGCCGTCCGCCAAGCCACGGCCCGCTGAGGGGCCGTCCACGCACGCTCAGTGCGTCGGCACCAGAAAGTCCTGGCTGATCCGCCACCCCAGCTCGTTCACCCGATCGAGGAACTGCGTCAGGTAGGCATGCAGCCCGGTCGCGAGGATCTCGTCGACGCGGGCGTACTGCAGGTCGGCCAGCAGCTTGCCGGCGCGGCGTTGGGTTTCAGCGCTCTGGTCGTTCTGCACCTTGGCGAGGTTGGCGACGACCTCGGCCAGGCTGGCATGCAGCGAGCGCGGCATGTCGGGGCGCAGGATGAGCAATTCGGCCACGCGTTCGGGCTTGATCACGTCGCGGTAGACCTTGCGGTACACCTCGAAGGCCGAGACGCTGCGCAGGATCGCGCTCCAGTGATAGAAGTCGTACTCCTGGTCTTCCTCGGTGGCGGTACCGAAGAACTCGCTGTTGAGCGCGTGGAACTTCACGTCGACCAGGCGGGCCGTGTTGTCGGCGCGTTCGAGGAAGGTGCCCAGGCGCGAGAAGTAGAAGGCCTCGTCCTGCAGCATGGTGCCCAGCGTGACGCCGCGCGACAGGTGCGAGCGGAACTTGACCCACTCGAAGAATTGCGCGGGATCGCGCTCGAACTCGCCGGCGCGCAGCATGCGGTTGACGTCGAGCCAGGTGGTGTTCTGCGTCTCCCACGCCTCGGTGGTGAGCGCGCCGCGCACCGCACGGGCGTTCTCGCGCGCGGCCTTCAGGCAGGAGATGATCGACGACGGATTCGACTCGTCCTTGACCATGAACTCCATGACTTCATCGGGGACGATCTGGTCGTGCTTCTCGTTGTAGGCCGGCAGCAATTCGCTGATGGACAGCAGGCCCTGCCAGCCGAACTTGGCCACTTCGGCCGACTGCGGCAGCAGCGAGGTCTGGTAGTTGACGTCGAGCATGCGCGCGGTGTTCTCCGCGCGCTCGGTGTAGCGCGACATCCAGTAGAGGTGGTCGGCGGTGCGTGACAGCATGTGATCGTTCTCCTCGCTTCAGGCCGACTGGGTTTGTGTTTGGGTCTGCGACGGGGCCGCTGCCGGGGCGGCTGCCCTGGGGCGCCGGTCGGCTTCGAGGATCCAGGTGTCCTTGGTGCCACCGCCCTGCGACGAGTTGACGACCAGCGAGCCTTCCTTTAGCGCCACGCGGGTCAGGCCGCCCGGCACCATCTGCACTTCCTTGGCCGACAGCACGAAGGGGCGCAGGTCGATGTGGCGTGGCGCGATGCCTGCGTCGACGAAGGTCGGCGAGGTCGACAGGCTGAGCGTGGGCTGCGCGATGTAGCCGTCGGGCTTGGCGATCACGGCCTGGCGGAACTCCTCGATCTCGGCCTGCGTGGCGGCCGGGCCGATGAGCATGCCGTAGCCGCCCGCACCGTGCACTTCCTTCACGACCAGGTCCTTCATGTTGTCGAGCGTGTACTGCAGCTCGTCCTTGTTGCGGCACATGTAGGTCGGCACGTTCTTCAGGATCGGCTTCTCGCCCAGGTAGAACTCGACCATCTTCGGCACGTACGGGTAGATCGACTTGTCGTCGGCCACGCCGGTGCCGACCGCGTTGCTGATCGCGACGTTGCCGGCGCGGTAGGCGCGCATCAGGCCGGCGCAGCCGAGCGTGGACGTCGGGCGGAACACCTCCGGGTCGAGGAAGTCGTCGTCGACGCGGCGGTAGATCACGTCGACCCGCTTCGGGCCGCGCGTGGTGCGCATGTAGACGAAGTCGTCCTTGACGAACAGGTCCTGCCCCTCGACCAGTTCGACACCCATCTGCTGTGCCAGGAACGCGTGCTCGAAGTAGGCGCTGTTGTACATGCCGGGCGTGAGCACGACGACCGTCGGCTCGGCGGTGGCCGGCGGCGCGCTGGCGCGCAGGGTCTCGAGCAGCAGGTCGGGGTAATGGGCGACCGGCGCGATGCGGTTCTGCGCGAACAGATCCGGGAAGAGCCGCATCATCATCTTGCGGTTTTCCAGCATGTAGCTCACGCCGCTGGGCACCCGCAGGTTGTCTTCGAGCACGTAGTACTCGCCGTTGCCCTCGGCATCGGGCGCGCGGACGATGTCGATGCCGGAAATGTTCGAGTAGACGTTGTTCGGCACCGTCACACCCATCATCTCGGGGCGGAACTGCGCGTTGTCGCGGATCTGCTCGATCGGCACGATGCCGGCCTTGACGATCTCCTGGTCGTGGTAGACGTCGTGGATGAAGCGGTTGAGCGCATTCACCCGCTGGACCAGGCCCTTCTCCATCAGCTCCCACTCGTGCGCGGGAATGATGCGCGGAAGCAGGTCGAAAGGAATCAGGCGTTCGGTGCCCGAACCGTCCTCGTCCTTGGCGCCGTACACCGCGAAGGTGATGCCGACGCGGCGGAAGATCATTTCGGCCTCTTCCCGGCGGGACTTCATCAGTTCGCCCGGCTGCTTCGACAGCCATTGGTCGTAGCGCTTGTAGTGACTCCGGATGGCAGCGCCCGCATAGGGCAACTGCTCGTACATCTCATCGAATTTGTGCATGGAACGACCGATCTCCTTCGACATAGCTTAGCAAGTTCAAGGCCAAGCTTCGGGCGATCTTTGCACAAGCGCGACTCTTGCGGCTCAGCCACCCCGTTCGACCAGGGCGTCCAGCACCAGGGCGCCCTCCCCCCGGGCCGAGACCAAGACCGGGTTGACGTCGATCGAGGCGATGGCCCCGCCGGCCCCCACGATGAGCCGGCCGACCGCCACCACCACCTCGGCCAGCGCATCGATGTCCAGCGGCGGATCGCCACGCACGCCCTCGAGCAACGGCGCGATGCGTAGCGTGCGCAGCGCGGCCGTCACGTCGGCCGCGGCGAAGGGCGGCACCAGCACGGCGACGTCCTGCAGCGCCTCGACGTACTTGCCACCATCGCCGACGACGACCACCGGGCCGAAGACCGGATCGATGCGCGCGCCGACCATAAATTCGTGCTGTCCGCGCCGCATGGCCGCGATGATCACGCCTTCCTGCGCCGCGCCCAGGTCGGCCAGCTTGGCCCATTGCCGGTCGAACAGCGCGGCGGCCTCTGCGGCCGTGCCGACGTTCAGCGCCACCAGGCCGTGCTCCGACTTGTGCGGCACGTCGCCCGAGCAGGCCTTCACCACGGCCGGCGCGCCCACGGCGGCCATCGCGTCCGCCGCCTCCTTCGCGCTGCGGCACAGCCGGTGCGCCACCACCGGCACGCCGGCCGCGGCCAGCACCGCCAGGCTTTGCGCTTCGTTCAGGAACTGCCCGGTACCGGGCGGCAGCACGGGCGCCTTGGCGGCGGGCCACGGCACGATCGCCTTGCGCATCAGCGCGGTGTGCGACACCAGTTGCGCCAGCGTGCCCAACGCATCGTTCTCGTTGGCATAGGTCGGAATGCCCTGCGCCTTGAAGGGCGCGGCCACCGAGTCCTGCCAGGCCGCCACCACCACCGGCTTGCCGGTGCTGCGCTCGAAGGCGGCCGTGTCGCGCGCGAAGGCTTCGACGTCGTAGCCGGCACCGGCCACCGGGATGTTGATGAAGAACAGGTCGGCGGCCGGGTCCTGCGCCACGGCCGGCAGCACGTCGCCGAACAGGCCGCTGTTCGACAGCAGCGCCGCGGTGATGT